>JAYUQF010000249.1:0-1695 GCA_043756885.1 Pseudomonadota bacterium | reverse complement strand
GGCAAACTGCGTTACCAGTCAACCTGGTTTACCGAACCAAACGACGTCAAGGGCACAGCCTTTCTCAGCGAATGGCCCTACGACCAGCGCGACTTCCCAGATCTGTTCGGTTACCTGCCGGCCTTCAAGCGTGTGCGCCGCTTCCCGACCAACCAGCGTTTTGAGCCGCTCGTCGCGGGTCTTAACTTCTACCTGTCGGATGCATGGGCCGCTGGCGACCCCTACCTGACCTGGGGCAATTACAAGATTGTCGGCCGTCAACCCTACCTGGGTAGTTCCCAAGGTGGCTGGATGGGCGACCAGCCCAACTGGCGTCCCGAAGCCCATGGTGGCCCGGACGGCAAGACCTTCTTCACCATCCAGAAGGAACTGATCCCTGAAGTGGTGATCCTGGAAGCCGAGCCGACCGGTTTCTCCCGTGCGCCTTACAGCAAGAAGCGTGTGTATATTGATGCACGTAACTTCGTATTCCCGCAGATGTTGACCTATGACCGTCGCAACGAGCTGTTCAAGGCGGGTGAGCCTGGCTTTGGTCAGTACAAGATGGCGAGCGGTAAAGAGGTGTTGGACAAGGGCAAACCGGCCTGGAGCTGGACCTGGTATCACAGCCATGATTTCCAGGGCCGCACCATGTCGCGCTTCAACCAGACCGAGTCGGTCGCAGGTGGCTTCAAGTCCGACTACAACCTGACTAATGTCTACGACAACTACATGACCCAGGCGGCCATGCGTCGTCTTGGAACCTAAGCTCTAGAATAAATACTTACCCGTGGCTGGCAACCCTGCTGCCAGCCACGGGGTCCTTCAACCTGGTGTCAGGCGAAAGGTGGTAACGCAGCCGGATACGGCACGGCTTCGATAAGCTCCAGCCAGATGCCATCCAGGTCACGAAAAATAACGACCTGACGCTCGCCAAATTCCCCCATATCCCAAGTCTCGATTGGCCCCACCCCGGCATGGCCGGTGGCTATTAAACGCGCGCGTGCCTGCGCGATGTTGTCCACTTCAAATGCGACCCGAATAATGCCGAGGTGATTGGCGACCGGATAGGCCTCGCCATAGGGCTTGGGTGTACTCCATTCCAATACATCGATAGGGCTGCGTGAGTCCGAGCGCACGCCGAGCAAGGAAGCGGAAAACTGCATCAGTCCGCGATAGGGCGAGCCGTCGGCATTAGCAAGTGCATCGCCCAGCGAACCATTGCTGGCCGGTTGCAACTGCGCCGGTGCCAGATAGGCCTGCGGGTCGAGCCCCATCACCTCGTGATAAAAGCGATAACCGCGCTCGATGCTGCGCACGTTCAAATTGCAGTGATGCATCATGCCGGGGAATACCACTTTACCGGCCGGATCTTCGGCGCCGATCATTTCCAGGGTTGAGCCGTCGGGATCGCGATAGGCAAACACCCGCACCTTAAAACCATCGGGTGTGAGGATGATCTCGCTCGGCTCACCATAGGGCCTGCCACCGTGTTTCACCACCCGCCCATACGCTTCATGAAGATTGCCGACCAGCGAATTCTGGCGATAGATCCCTACATGGTTGGCTTCGCGATAGGGCTTGCCGACAGGCGTGGGATTTTTCCACTGCACCAGATGCAGCGCGCGCGCGGGGAACTCGGCTACCAGGTCGCCAGGCGGTGAGGCATCTTTTTTGTTCTCCAGCACCCAGCCTTCGAATTGGCCGTGTTCGATG
>JAYUQF010000248.1:0-4288 GCA_043756885.1 Pseudomonadota bacterium | reverse complement strand
TGCGCGAACCGGCCGGCAATCTTGGGCACGGTGTATAGAATGATCAGTGCGATGAGCGTGCTCAAAACTGCAGTGGCTTCGCGGCCCATACCGGCTGCCATGCCGATGGCGGCCGTCAACCAGATGCCAGCTGCTGTGGTCAAACCTTTGATCTCCTCCTCGCCACTGCCTTTGATGATGGCGCCGGCACCGAGAAACCCCACGCCCGCGAGCAACCCCTGCATTACGCGAGTGAGGTCGGCGTCCGATACCCCGGCTTGCTGAGGAATGAGCACGAACAGTGCCGAGCCAAGGGCCACCAGCATATGCGTCCGTAACCCGGCCGCCTTGCCTTTCTGCTCGCGCTCAAAGCCCAGAACACCCCCCAGGCTTGCGGCGATCAGCAGGCGTAAGGTGATGCGGGTTACGCCGGCGGCATCGGGCAGATCGGCGAACTCCTGCCCGACAGTATTTGCGACTTCCTGCCACCACGTTGTCATCATCGCCTCCTGTTTTTTACAGCCGATTCTTGTGCTTTCACAAGTTCCCTCGGCACGCGGGTGGCGGTACCGAGGCAAGCAGGAAGAGTGTCCAAGAGCAAAGTCGCGTCCCGGGCGCGGTTACACCAGCATGACCTGAACAGAACCGTCGCGGCTAAGTCACCATCACCACATCAAATCGTCCGGCACTTTGTAATCGGCGTAGTCGGGATCTTCGAGGATGTCGGGCTCGGTGCCATCGCGCAGCACCAGCAGGGTACGTGCATCGCGTTCAGCAATGCGTTCAGCGGTTTCGCGCGTGACCACGGCGAAGGCTTCGCGAAAGCGCACCACGCCGAGGGTGCCTTTAACCAGGGCCGCGTGCTGATCGGTGGTCACGTAGATCTTTTTGATCTTGCTTTTGACGACAAAACGGAAGGGCGTTTCACCACCCTGAGTTGGCAGGCGTTGGCTGTCGATAATCTGTTCGAGCTGCACGATTACTGCGCGACGCTCACGATCGGCCTGACGTTGGCGATTGAGCTCGCGATCCCGCGCGGCTTTGTCCGCCTGCAACTTCTGCGCTTCGAGCTGCGCGGGGGTGGGCGCGGCGGCTTTGGCCTTAGGTTGCTGGCGGGCCTGTTTGTGTTTCTGCTTGTCGGCCTGGTGAACCTGCTTCAGCTGCACCAGACCAGCGGCCAGCAATTGTTCTTTGAGGGATTTACTCATCGGACTTTTCCGTCATGAAGGGAGCGCGTCACCGCTCATGGCTGGTGCGCGAGCAGGGCGGTGTCTAGCAGTTGCACCCATTGCGGCACGACCGGCAATTCGTAGCCGGGATTATTGGCCCAAATCTTTTCCAAGGTAGCCCGCCCCTGCTCCACCGACGCACCCAGGACGCGCACGCGATATACAAACGTGAAGGCCGATGCGCGCGCGCCCGCGTAACAATGCACCAGCACGCGCCGCCCCTTAAATCGTTCCATCGCCACCAGGAAACTATCGAGATCAGCCAGCGGCGGGTGATCCCAGTCCACCGGAATATGCACATAGTCCAGGCCCAGCGCGGTGGCCACTTGTTGCTCGTCGGGCAAAGCACCGGGGTCAGTCACCGGCGCAAGATTGATAACGGCCTCGACACCGGCCTGGCGGATGGCGGGAAACTGTTCGCGTGTTGGCTGGCCGGAAGACAGCAGCGACGGCGAATACTCGTAATAATTGAACAGCTCCAGCAGACCGACCTCTTCGCTGCCACCAGCCACAACTGCCACAGCAAAAAAGATGGCCAGCAAAGCCAAGGGTATGCGCTTCATGCTGCAGCCACCGGCACCAGCGGGCGGGCAAAGCTGAGCTCGTTGCCATCAGGGTCGCGTACGTGGAAATAACGCTCACCCCACACGGCGTCGGCCGGCGTTGTGATGGTCGTATAACCGGCCGCCAGTACCCGGGCATACATCGCATCAACATCGGCAACGTACAAGATGGCGCGCCCCCACGGTCGCTCGGGCGGCTGCCCAAGGGCGATATTCATATAACCACTGCCCGCCCGAAAGCTCGAAAAAGGCGCGGTGTTATCGCCATAACAGCGTGCCATGCCGAGCGCCTCATAAAAGCGCACAGCGCGGGCCATGTCCGTGGTGTAGAGCGTCACCGCGCTGATGTTTTCAATACGAGTGGGGTCGGCAGCCATGTTCGCAATGTAATGCAAGACCGTCGCGAGATCTGCTCCCCTTCTCCGTGGGTACGCGGTATCGCGCCGACGCCCGCATTTTGCGGGGTTGCGCAGTTCCATCGCCGCACTGTTCCACGTCACCGCGGCAAAGCTGACACAGGATGGGTACCAGCTGGCCGCCTCACTTCAAGCCCTGCACATAGGCCGCCACACTCTTGACGGCCTGTGCATTCAACGGATCGGGATAGAGCTTGGGCATTTTGGCCGACGGGTTCTCTATCCATTGAATGGTCTTGGCCAGATCCATACGTTGGGCGAGGCCCT
Organism: Pseudomonadota bacterium; assembly: GCA_043756885.1. GTDB lineage: Bacteria > Pseudomonadota > Gammaproteobacteria > JADJYF01. The sequence goes on along the minus strand of JAYUQF010000248.1, from coordinate 1,834 downwards.
TCAAGGCGGGTCCGCTCACACCTTCGCCGACCCCGCCGTGGCAGTTCGCACAAATCGTGCTGTAGATCTCCGCACCGCTGGCACTCGCCAGGGTGGAGGGCATCGGCGCCGCCGCGGCGGGTGCTGCGCCACCTTTGCCATTACCGCCTAAGGCGTAAATCAAAAGTGTCGGGCTGCCGGTGACACCAAAAGTTAAGCGCGAGACATTGCCGGCGACTGCCGCCACATACTGACGACCCTTGCGGTTGTAACTGATGACACCGCCGGCCATCGCACCACCGGCCTGCGCGCGGTAGAGCTCTTTGCCATCGGTGGCGGACAGCGCGAAAAAATTACCCTTCATGTCTCCGGCGAAGATCACACCGCCGGAGGTGGGCACGATGCCCGACACCATCGGTCCTGGTGTTTCAAATTTCCAGCGGGTGGCACCGCTGTCGGCGTCGAGGGATGTGATCCAGCCACGCGCGACATCGGAAAACTTGATAGTGCCGCCGAGGTTGAACTCGCCGGGCTTGAACTTAAAGCCCTCTTCCGCAGACAAAATTGCGCACCAATCGACGGCGCCGACCACGATCGCTTTGTTGGGTCGGTCAAAAGCTGGCCCGTTCCACTCCACACCACCCAGTGGCCCCGGACAGATCTCAACACCGCCGGAAGTGGCGCGCACACCAGCGTTTTTGACGGTGGTGATCATGGTCTTGAACACACGCTGCTGATTCTCGCGATTGACGCCGTAGACATAACCGTCCTTGGAACCCAGCGCGATCATGCGTTCGCCTTTGCTGTTGTAGTACAGCATCGGGCTTGCACCCAGATCAAGATCCTGTCCGTCGTTGGACAATAGTTGGTGATACCACTTCAGCTTGCCGGTGGCGGCATCGAGCACCACCATACTGTCGGTGTAGAGATTGTCGCCCGGTCGCAGCTGCGGCAGCATATCGGGGGTCGGATTGCCAACCGGCACAAAGAGCTCACCTGACGCAAAGTCCAGCGCATAGGTGCTCCAGGTACCACCGCCACCGGTCTGCGCACTCTGCTGGTCGTGCCATGAATCGGCGCCCGGCTCATCACCGCGTGGAATGGTATAAAAGCGCCATACTTCACGGCCGGTTTTGGCATCGAAGGCCATCACACGACCGCGTGTGCCCCAATCGCCGCCCGCCGCGCCGATGATCACCAGACCCTGATAAATCTGCGGCGCTGAACTGAAAAATTCGCCTTGTTGCGGCTCACCCACCTGGTACTGCCAGACGGTTTTGCCCGTGGCGGCGTCGATGGCAAGCAGGCGCGAATCGAGCGTGCCGCGATACAACACGCCGTTTGCATAGGCCACACCCCGATTGACCTTGAGCGGCGTACCACTGGGGTCTTCCGCAACATAATGATGCCGCCAGCGCAGTTTGCAGTTGCTCGCATCCACCGCGAGGGTATCGGTGGCGGTAGTGAAATAGAGCAGCCCACCTATTTCCAACAGGCCGGTATGAAATGCGCCCGTCTCATCAACTTTCAGCCGACAGACCTCGCCAAGCTGCGCCGCGTTGGCTACCGTGATTTGATTCAGATTAACGAAGCGCTGCCCGTTTGCGTTCTCGTTGTAGCTGCTCCAGTTCGTATCGCTGGGTGGCGCCGAGGTCGCGGCGGGCTCGGCTTGTACTGCAACAACGGCCAATAAACCCAGTACGGGCCACAGCCCGGTACGCAAAAAAGTCATCTCCCCTCCTCAGATTTCGTGCGGTGTGCTTGCCGCGTGCCACACACAAGAGGTGCGGGCGAATAACGGCAGCGGGATACTAACATTCTGGCTGCGACGTATAACTGGCGCAGCAGGGTTTTA
>JAYUQF010000247.1:0-1705 GCA_043756885.1 Pseudomonadota bacterium | reverse complement strand
ATATCACCAGCCCGGCGCGCGCTGCCGAGGTTTTAGCCGCCACCGGTGCCGACGGCCTCATGATCGGTCGGGCCGCCCACGGCAATCCGTGGCTTTTTGCCCAGATCAAAGCCGCGCGCGCCGGCGTTACGTGGCAGGCCCCGTCGTTTGCTGAACGCGTAACGGTGATGAGCGAGCATGTCGCGGCGCTGCACGCACACTATGGTGAATCAGCCGGTTTGCGTATCGCACGCAAACATGTCGGCTGGTATCTGGATGCCGCCGGTCGCGCGCCAGGTCAACGAATGGAATTCAATCGCATTGAGACCGCAGCCGCCCAGCTTGGTTGGCTCGCGGTCCTCGCTACGCACAAGCCATGGGAGCAGGCTGCATGAATGTCGCACGCACAACCGCACGGATCACCGAGCAACCGCTCGCCCATCAGGTGCGTCTGTCCTTGCAGAGATATTTTGAAGATCTTAATGGCCAACCCGCGGCCGAACTCTACGAGCTGGTGATCGCCCAAGTTGAGAAGCCCATGCTCGAAATAGTGATGCGCGAAACGCGCGGTAACATCACCAAGGCCGCGCAGGTGCTCGGTATCAATCGTGCCACCCTGCGCACCAAACTGCACAAGTACGGACTCGCAAAATAATCATGACGGCTGGCACACCTCAACGCTGGGCGCTCATCAGCGTCTCGGACAAACAAGGCCTCGCAGAACTCGCGCGGGGACTTGTAGCGCATGGCTTGGGCTTGCTTTCCACCGGTGGTTCGGCGCTCGCTCTGCGCGAGGCTGGGTTGGAGGTCGTCGACGTGTCGGCCCACACCGGCCAGGTCGAGATGATGGACGGGCGCGTGAAGACCCTGCATCCACGGATCCATGGCGGCATTCTTGCCCGCCCGGGCATCGACGACGCTGCGTTGGCGGCCCACGGCATCGACAATATTGATTTTGTAATCGTCAATCTTTATCCGTTCCGCACCACTATAAACAAACCCGACTGCACCTTGTCCGACGCCATCGAGAATATCGACATCGGTGGCCCCAGCCTGTTGCGTGCAGCGGCTAAAAATCATGTGCGTGTCAGTGTGGTGTGTGATCCCAGCGATTACCCAGGGTTGCTCGACGAATTGCGCAACAATGGCAGCATTGGTGCGAGCCGCCGCTATCAACTCGGGGCCAAGGCCTTCGCCCACACCGCAGCGTATGACAGCGTGATCGCCGCCTACCTCGGCCGTCAGGAAGCACCGACCTTCCCTGCCGATTTGCATGTTCACGGACGCCTCTCACAGACCCTGCGTTACGGCGAAAACCCGCATCAGGCAGCGGCCTTCTATGTTGACGACATCACGCCGCCCGGCACCTTGGCGTCGATGCGACAGATCCAGGGCAAAGAACTGTCCTACAACAACATCGCCGACACCGATGCCGCATTGGATTGTGTGCGGGCCTATCGCGGGGCGGCTTGTTGCATCGTCAAACACGCCAACCCCTGCGGCGTGGCCGAAGCCGCCACGATCGAAACAGCTTACGAGCTGGCCTATCAGACCGATCCAACCTCGGCTTTTGGCGGCATCATCGCTTTTAATCGTCCATTGAGCGCGGCGGTGGCAAAGTTGATCATCGATCGCCAGTTTGTGGAGGTGATAGTGGCGCCAGCGGTCGATGCGGATGCACGCGTGGTATTGGAATCGAAAGCCAATATTCGCGTGCTCGAAGTGG
>JAYUQF010000246.1:0-1705 GCA_043756885.1 Pseudomonadota bacterium | reverse complement strand
CGTCTGCGCCTGAGGATGATTTCAGCGAGTCTGAAACGCTGCTGCCAGTAGCGCCCGACGTCGCCGCCCGCAGCGGGGGCGTCGACATCAGTTTAGATGCGTTTATGGATACCGACTCCTTCGATGAGCAGGGGCCCGACGCGGCAGACGCGGAGCAAGACGCAACGCTGATGCCGGAGCAAGTGGCGGACCGGGCGTTGGCAATAGACGATATATTCGATGTTACCGCCGAGGGCACCATTGCGCCCGTCCGTCCCGGCGACGATGACGATGACGATGACCACGATCGGACGACGCTGCTGCGCTGACAGCGCGGTACGGTTTGCGCGGGTTCGGTTCTTGTATGCGTCGTGCATTCGCCCTGTTGGATCTGTTAAGTGACGGTGCCGAACACACCGGTGCCGAGCTGGCCATTAGCCTCGGTGTGACACGCGCGGCGGTCTGGCATCAAGTTTCGCAACTGCGCGAACAAGGTCTAAGCATCGATGCCACCCGCGGCCAAGGGTACCGCCTGCACGGCGGCTTCGAAGCGCTCAACGCGGATGACATCCGCAGTCAGTTGAGCGATCCCGCGCGCACCACACTGACGGTTGAAACCGTGACCGTCACCGACTCCACGAATGAACGCCTGCTCGCTGCGTTGAACGAGGGCGACATTCACGGACGTGTTTTGCTCGCCGAGTATCAGACCGCCGGCCGGGGTCGGCGTGGTGATCGTTGGATCTCACCCCCGGGTAGCGGATTGTGTTTATCCCTGGCGTGGCGATTTGACCAGCCACCGGCGACGTTTTCGGCCTTGAGTCTGGTCGTTGGTATGGCCATTGTGGAGAGTCTGCGTGAGCTAGGGGTGAGCGCTGCCATGCTCAAGTGGCCAAACGACATCCTGTCTGATAACGGAAAATTGGCGGGTATTCTTATCGAAATGCGTGCGGAGGCTGGTGGTCCTTGCTGTAGCGTCATCGGGATTGGAGTCAACGTGCAGATGTCTGCAGAGTCCCGCGTACAGATCAACCAAGCGGTCGAAGATTTTACCCATGCCAGCGGGCACGCTGTGTCGCGCAATCACCTCGCTGCAGTGTTGCTGTCGGCGCTGGCGCGCACCTTGCCACAATTTGCGCGCGATGGTTTTGCGCTGTTTCGTGATGATTGGCAGCGCTACGATAGTTTGCGCGGGCAGGCCGTAAAACTCGAGTTGACCAATCGTGTTGTGGCCGGTGTCGCGCGCGGTGTTGATGAGCACGGCGCCCTGCTTATCGAACACAATGGCCGCTTGGAGAGCTTTGTGTCGGGTCATTTGTCCCGTGCCTGACATGTTACTGGTGGATATCGGCAATACCCGTGTCAAGGCGGCGCAGATCACCGGCGGCGCGCCACACTTGTTGCCGGCCGGCCTGACCCGCAGTGCCGAACCGTTCAGTGACTGGACCACTCATATCGTGACGCGACCCGAGCGTGTGCTGGTTGCCAATGTTGCCGGCCCTGAGATCGCGACGCAGCTGGTGAGCTATGTGCGAGATCGCTGGCAGGTCGACGCGGAATTTGCCTTGCCTTGTCGCAGTTGCGCCGGCATGACAACACGCTACGTCAAGCCGCAAAAGCTCGGTGTTGACCGCTGGCTGGCAGCACTCGCCGCTTATCACGAAGAACGTGGCGGTGTGTGTGTGGTTGATGTCGGCACGGCACTGACCGTAGACGTGGTAACGGC
>JAYUQF010000245.1:0-1708 GCA_043756885.1 Pseudomonadota bacterium | reverse complement strand
GACACTCCCGAGGGCGGACTGCGCGACGCGGTCATGGCGGCGCGTAAATGAAAGTAGTCACTCTCGCAGGGGGGCTCGGTACCCGTCCGATTGAGGACACCGAGACTGGGCTGGGCCTAAGCAGATGGCCGAGATCGACGACCGGCCGATACTTTGGCACATCATGTAGTTCTAAGATCACCGCGAGTTCTGCCTGGTGTTGGGTTTTAAGTGCGATGTCATCAAAGGCTGTTTCGCCAGCAATTCGCGACACGATTATGGCATGTCGGCCGAGCGTTTTCGGCCGACGTACAATTCGATAACATGGACGCGCAGTCGACGATTCGAAGTTCGAACTGGTGCCAACAGGGCTCGATGCGCCAACGGGCAGCCGCTTCAAACGTCTCCAGCCCTGGCTCGCCACGGAGCGTTTTGTGCTGACCTACAATCGCGGTGCCGACGATATCGATCTGCGTAAATTTTCGACATTCACCAGCGCCACGGTCGAGACTCACCACTGAGATGGCGGTGCGACCGCAGGCGCGTTCTGGCGGCTGCAAAGCGCGGCGAAGAACTCAGCGGAGCACCACCCCGGACCTAAAGATGGCACGTCTTCGCAATTTGAGCAGGCTGACGTTGCCGAGCACCGGTAGGCGCGGTACGGTTCATTGCGTCTAAAGGCGCCGGTCAGTGTTACACGCCTCCCGGCGAGGTGGAACAGCGCGCCGGCTAGCGCACAAGTCAGGTGTGAACTTGCCGCTACCATTATGAATCGTCATGCGTTCGGCGGACGAGTTCCATTAGGGGGCAGGGCGCGCTAGGTGGCATTGAAGCCCAGTACGTGACTAGCCCACGGATACCGGTTTGTCGTGCGCTGTATTGGGATCGACGGTGTTAAATGCGTTTCCAATCATCAGCGACAGGGCGCGCAATACGTGATGGGCGCTACCGCCAACATCACAAATTATGCCTCTTGAAAGAGTTTTTGGGACAAAGGACAAATTGTGAAAGGTATTGTGCTTGCCGGCGGACGCGGAACGCGCCTGCACCCGATTACCCAGGTCATTTCCAAGCAGTTGCTGCCGGTTTACGACAAACCGATGATCTACTACCCGTTGTCGACACTCATGCTCGCCGGCATCCAGGACATTCTGATTATCTCTACCCCTGCCGACCTGCCGAGCTATCAACAACTGCTGGGAGACGGCAGGCAATGGGGCATCGAACTCAGTTATGCCGAGCAGCCCGAGCCGGCCGGCTTGGCGCAGGCCTTCCTGATCGGCGAGCGCTTCATTGGTGACTCCCACGTTGCACTGATTCTGGGTGATAACGTGTTTTACGGTCACGATTTGCAAACCAATTTTCGCGCCGTCGGGATGAATCGCGAGGGTGCCACGGTTTTTGCCTATCGTGTGCAAGACCCGGAGCGTTACGGGGTTGTGGAGTTTGATGCGCGTGGCCAAGCCGTCGGTCTAGAAGAGAAACCCACGCAACCAAAATCCAACTACGCGGTCACCGGCGTTTATTTTTATGACAATCAGGTGATCAAATTCGCTAAAGGTTTGCGACCATCACCCCGTGGCGAGCTTGAAATTACCGACATAAACAAATGTTATCTTGAGCAAGGTAATTTGGCGGTGGAAATCCTGGGGCGCGGCATAGCCTGGCTGGATACCGGTACGCCGAGTTCCTTGCTGGGTGCGTCGAATTTTGTCGAAACCATGGAACT
>JAYUQF010000244.1:0-4328 GCA_043756885.1 Pseudomonadota bacterium | reverse complement strand
GAAACAGTAGTTGTGGCGAAATTCCCGTTGAAAGTTGTCGAAACTCATCGACCCAGTTCGGCGCGTCGCTTGCGGGTGGCGTCCATGTCAACGGCCAGGCTTTCGTCTTCGACCAGGCCCGTGAGCACCACGCCGTACACATCACAGGCACGCGTCAAGGTTTCCCAACGCTCAAGCACATCGTTTAATACCCGCGCCGGGTCACGCTCTAAAGGTGAGCCATATCCACCACCGCCACAGTCCACGCCGCGCACAAACTCACCCGGCAACAGCTGACACTCAACCACGCCCGGTAGCTTGTTTTCGTGCCCATCAAGGTGCACGTGAAATGTCTGCGCGGCCGGCCCGGCATGGCCACCACGCACACCTTGGGGCGGATTAACCTGGCCATCGCAGGACACCACCAGCGTCATCGGGTCGTGACGCGGGCCATAGATTACTTCACCGCCCGGTGCACCACGAAAACGACCCGCGCCACCACCGCCGGTCACCACTCGCAAGGACTTAAATATGATCGGGTATTTCGATTCGTCAACTTCAACACTGCCGCGGTACATGAGTCCACCGGCCACCGGCAGGCCATAGTTCAGCCAGCCATCGGTAGTGGGCGTGCCAGGACCACCGTTGACGATTAACCATTCCTGATTGATGTAGGGGTTGTCACCAACACGCCAGTCTTTGCCGGAGATCACACCGGCGCCGGCCCCCATGCCGATACCACCTTCGGCCAGGCCGTGGCCGTCGCCGATCGCGGCAAAGGCCGCCTGGGTGGCGTTGACAATGCGATCGCCGATGTTGGTGGTGGCCATCGAGCAGGAGTGGGGGAATTTCGGAATACCGGTGATGCAGCCTTCACGCAGCTTGACCGTCACGCGCGCAAAACTGCCGCCGTTGTGCGGCACGTCTTGATCGATGCAATTAAAAACACCCGCCATGGCATTACTGGTGGCGCAGGCTACCGACTGGTTCAAGCCAAACGCCTTGTTGTCTTCGTTGTGGGTGAGATCAACTTCGATGCGGCCGTTGGCGGCGTCCACGTTGATATCGACCCGGATGGCGAGACCATCAGGTAACACCGGCGGCTGCGGATCGTAGTGGCCGGTATTACTCAGGCGCCCGCTGGGCAGTTTTTTGATCGCTTCCACCATGCGGCGCTCGGAATAGGCAAACCAGTCGCGCATAAATTGACGGATGGTATCCATGCCATAGCGCCGCACGAGTTCAGTCAATCGACGCTCACCAATGCGCGCCGCGCCGACAGTGGCAAGGTAGTCGCCATACCATTGTTCCGGTACACGGATGCGGCGCCGGCACATACGAATGATGTCGGCGACGTCCTTGTAGTCCTTCTGTACACGCACACAAGGAAAAATCAGCGCCCCTTCTTCATAAACGTCGCGCGCATAAGCGTGGTAGGTGCTGGGAATGGAATTACCACAGTCGGCCTGGTGGGCTTTGGCGCAGGTGGTGAAGAGGTGTTCACCATCAACGATCACCGGACACATGATCATGTGATCGGCAGCGTGGGTATTGCCGAGGTAAGGATCGTTGTGCAAAAAGGCATCACCCGACGTCAAATCCGGATGCAGGTCGCACATCGATTGTGATTGCAATGCACTGCCAAAAATATGCACCGGCAAACCTTCGCCAGGGCACAGCAATTGGTTGTCGGCGGTGACGATGGCGCAGGAAAAATCGCGCACCACGGCCAACACGGCCGAGCGTGCGGTGCGCAACAGGGTATTGGACATCTCACGTACGATGGCATTGAGCCGATTGGCGAGCACCGCCATTAAAACCGGGTCCATGGTGTAGGCGACGGCAGTGTCGCCCGCGGAGGCAGAGGGTGGCGCTTTCACAGGCTGATCTCCTGGGGCGGGGTGAGGATATAACGACCACCGGCGCTGACTCGCGCGCAGGCGCCCGGATCGATCACCAGGGTTGAGGTCGGTTCTTCGATGATGGCCGGGCCATTGATGACGGCGCCGATCGGCAGACGCTCGCCAAGAAAAACCGGCGTCTCAAGCGCGCCACCACGACCGAAGTAGGCCGAGCGAAGTCGATCCGCCGTGGCCAGCCCAGCGCCCGCAGCGCGGGGCGGTTCCAGCGACGGCGCGTCGACGCTTGCGATCAGCCGCCCGCGCCAGTTGAGGCATTCCACTGCCTGGCCGATGTCAGTAATTGCAAATACCCGTTCGTGCACACGATGAAATTCTTCCACCAGCTCGGCAACGTGGGCCGCATCGTCGAAACGATTGCGCGCCACTTCAATTTCCAGTTCCCAGACCTGGAAGCGATATCGCGCTTCGACAAAATAGCGTTTGCGCACCGCGCTTATGCCGCGTGCAAACAGACGCTCGGCAAAGTCATCCAGACGTGCATCGATGTCTGCCAGCGCAGCATTAACGCCGGCAAAATTAAATTGCTCGCTAGTCGTTAAACGCGCTGCACCGGCTTCGGTGATGATGTCCGAAAACTGCATGCCCGAGGCGCTCAAGGCGCCTGCTGTACGTGGCACCAATACCGTTTGGCAACCCAGTTCCGCTGCAATGGGCATGGCGCCCAAGCCACCCGCGCCACCACCGGCCACCAGGATGGACTCGGCGGGGTTGATGCCTTCGTTGATGGTCAGTTCTTTGATCGCCTGGATCATGTTCTCGTTGGCGACCGTCATGATGGCAAATGCGGCACGCTCGACGGTTTCGCCAAGACTGAGCGCGAGCGGTTCGATGGCAACGCGTGCCGCCGCGGCGTCGAGCTGCATACGACCACCAAGGAAATGAGCGGGGTCGATATAACCCAGTACCACCGCCGCATCGGTGACGGTTGCTTGGGTGCCACCGCGGCCGTAACAAGCTGGGCCTGGCTCGGAACCGGCGGAGTGGGGCCCTACCCGCAACAGGCCACCAGAATCCACCCATGCGATGGAACCACCGCCGGCGCCAATGGAATGCACCGCAACCGAAGCCATGCCGAGGTTGTCACCGGTCCACTGCGGGCCGAGCCAGGTGTCGCGCGAAAACTCCACCGCGCCATCGCGCACCAGGCTCACATCAAAGGTTGTGCCGCCGGCATCACAGACGATGATGTCGCGGCTGAGATTTTCCGCAGCGGCATAAGCGAGACCCGCAATCGGCGCCATGGCCGGGCCGGACTTGACCAGGTAAATGGGTTTTTGCACCACATCGCCAAGATGCATCACACCGCCAAAGGAGGTGCTGACCAGGATGTCGTTGTGATAACCCGCAGCACGCAGGTCGCTTTCAAGCGTGAGCAGATACTGCTGCATGAGCGGCTTCAGCGAGGCATCAATGGCGGTCGACGAGGCCCGACGATACTCACGCAAGATCGGGTTTAGTTGATGGGAGAGGGTGTAGGGGATGCCGGGTAACACTTCTGCAATCAACTCACCCACCCGCAGCTCGTGGCTGGGGTTGGCGATGGACCATAACAGGCACACTGCGACGGCTTCGATACCACGTGTTGCCAAGGTCGCAAGGACGGCCCGCACGGCGCTTTCGTCCAGCGCGGTGTCGATACCACCTTCAGCATTCACGCGCTCGGGGATTTCGAAGGTTAAGCGGCGTGGAATATAGGGCGCGGGATATTCCATCTGCAGGTTGTGCGGTTCGGACTTGCCACCTTCTTTGAGCAGCAGAATATCGGGAAATCCCGCCGTGCTGAGGAAGGCAGTGCGCGCAGTCTTGCGTTCCACGATGGCATTGGTGCCACGTGTTGTGCCGTAGAGAAACATGGCGGTGTCGGCGAGCAGGGCCGGCACTTTCAGCGCCAGTTCGTCCGCTGCGACCTCGAGCGCCGCAGCGATGCTGGCAAACGCACGTTGGCGATCGGTTAATGCTTTGCCGATGGTGAAGTGGCCGCTGGCATCGGTGACGACAACATCGGTAAACGTGCCCCCGGTGTCGACTGAAATACGAAATGGCATAAGACTTGGCCCTTAGGGTCAGGTGATTTGACGTGTTGTTCAATAATCACCGCGCAAGCTACGTGCGCACTGCGCATAGGTCAACACGTGCGCTGGTGCTTCTTAGCAGGCTGGTGAAAAACTCCTGCGCTCGGCATTTTGCGTCCCGGCGGTGCTCGGAATCCTCACGTATTTCCGTATACGCTGCGGTCCCTGCGCGCCGGCGGAACGCAAACTGCCTTCGCTCGCGACGTTTTTCACCAGCCTGCTAATCAAACTGATGTCAGCCTTGCGCCAGGGCCTGCTGGGGCGACACATAGGTAAGGCCCAACGCTGCGGCGACCGCCGCGCAGGTCACGCGCCCGGCGTGGATGTTGAGGCCATTGGCGAGGCCCGTGTCTTC
>JAYUQF010000243.1:0-4331 GCA_043756885.1 Pseudomonadota bacterium | reverse complement strand
ATTCTCGATGCAGTGCTGGCGCGCATGGACGCCGCACTGGCCAGCCACCACGCATCGGCTTGAGCGTGTCGCACCTGCGCCCTCAGTGTTGTTTGAAGGTCCAGGCCAGCACGGCGTTTTGTAATTCTGTGCCGATGCCGTAGTTGGCATTGGCGTAGTTCACCATTACGTTGACCGCATAGGTCTTGCCATTCTGGGCGTGCACAAAACCCGTCACGGCCGAGACGTTTTGCAGACTGCCGGTTTTTAAGTGCATACGGCCTCGTTCGGCCCCACCGCGAAAGCGGCGACGGGTAGTGCCATCAACGCCGGAGATGGCCAGTGAAGCGATAAATTCCGGCATGGTGGGCGCGCTCCAGGCCTCGCGCAGTAAGGACGTCATGAAGCGCGAGGTCACGCGGGTGGTGCGTGAGAGTCCCGAGCCGTTGTCGATGACGATGCCATCAACGCTCAGGCCGCGCGAGGCCAGATGTTTGAGCAGCGCCGCCTCGCCCTGGGCGCGGGTGACGGGGGCCGGGTTGTCGCGTGAGCCGATGGTAAACAGCAGCATGCGCGCCATCAGGTTATTGCTCCACTTATTCAGGGGCCGAATGATTTCGGCCAGTGGTCGCGATTGCCAGGTGAGCAGGGCCGTGGCATTGGCGGGTTTGGCCGCCACGCGATAACCACCCTTGATAGTGCCACCCCACTGTAACCACAGGGCCTTAAACGCGCCGAAGGTATAAGCTGCGGGCGACATGATGCTGCGCGAGGTTTGAAAGCGATCGCAGCGTGCTGGCATCTGACCACCAAACTCGATTTCTTCGTCCGTAGCGGCGCTGCCGGCGCGCGGTTTATGCATGGCGGCGGTCAGGGCATTGCCGCGACAGGCGCCGCTAGTGAGTCGCACATGGTTAACGATGTTGAGATTGGCAAGTTGCGGCACACTGGTGATGGCCACTTTGCCAGTGGCCGGATTGGCATCGAAGACAAAATCGATAGACTTGAAATTCACGATCAATGCATTGGGCAAGACGTTGTACAGCGCGTCGCCCTTACCGTCAAAAGCGGCGGGATCGTCTTCTTCCACCAGGAACTCGGTATCGTCGATGATCACATCACCATCGATCTGGCGGATACCGCTGCGGCGGATCTGACCGACCAGTGACCAGAAATCTTCGATGACCAGAAACGGATCGCCATACCCTTTGATAATCAGATCACCTTGCAACACGTCGCCCTTGATCGGGCCACGGGTAAAGATGCGGGTGGGCAGGGTATAGGTTGGGCCGAACATATCAAGCGCGCCCCAGGTTGTGACCACCTTGACGGTTGAGGCCGGGTTGCGCGGCACATCGACATTGAGCGCCAGGCGCGGGGTGTTTTCGTCAACCGCTTGCACCTCGATGCTGACGGCGCTGGCTGGAATTTTGTGCCGTGTCATGACTTTCTGCACAGCGTCCGGCAGGCCGCCTGCGGCTGCGCTGGCCAGTGGCGCAACGGTGAACAAGGCGCAGGCCACCGCCAGCGCGGCGGCGCGAAAATACTTCATACGGTAAGGATTCCGAATTGGGCAGCAGGGGCACTCAGCCCGCGCTGGGTGGCACGCGATGTTTGCCGTGGTATTGCTTGTTCGGCTGCATATCAACTGCGCTCGCCACGCGATTGGTCATATTGTAGAAAGCCGCTACGTTCGCGATGTCCCAGATGTCTTTTTCGCTGAATCCGGCGTCACGCAATGCCTGCCGGTCGGGCTCGTCGATGTCGTCACAATGCAGGGTCAGTTTGGCCGCAAAATGCAGCATCGCAGCGTGGCGTGGTGAGAGATCAGCCGCGCGGAAATTCATCACCATCAATTCACCCAGGGCCGGGTCGCCGGAGTATTCGCGGACCGCCGCACCGTGGGCGGTCAGACAGTAGAAGCAGTGGTTTTGTGAGGACACCACCACCGCGATCATTTCGCGCTCAAGGTGGGTCAAGCCTGACTCACCAAACATCAAGGCGTTGTAGAAGCGCGAAAATGTGCGCAGCTGTTCGGCATCGTGACTGTAGGCAGCCAAGACATTGGGCACCATGCCGAGTTTGTTGTCGCAGAGGCGGAAAAATTTCTGCAAGTCTTCGGGCAGCTCCTCCCGCGGGGGTAAAGCAATATCGAGCGCCATGATGTGGTCGCGAAGAGCCATGGGGTCCCCCAGTGGTTTACGGTTGGGATCAGGCGAACAGATCGCCCTGTGCGCGGTTATTGTAAACCGCTGCGCTGCGATCGTCGCCGAGTGCGGCGTTAAGAATGTGGGGCGCGCAGCTTTGCATAGCTGTGATATGCAGCACCGGTATACCCGCGAGCTCAAGATAATCGGCGAGCAGCGTACGGTGGCATTGCAGTGGGTCACCTTCGGCGCACATAAATGCAGTGGCACGCTGTTTTGCGAGCGTAGCCAAGGCTTGCGCAGCGGTACGAAATTGTGGGCTTCGCATGTGATCAGCAAACCCGCGCATCGCGCCGTCTTGCAGCGCTATATGCGGCGAATCGGGCCGCTCTACGCGTCGCCCGCCCAGCGCTGCACCCCACCACTCGTATTGGATGCTGCTCGCGGCGAGCGTGCTGGCCAGCGCTGCGCGTTCGAAGTGTGGATGACGACGCGAGCGCGGTTGACGGCGGATATCAACCAGGGTCTCGATGTTAAAGGCTTGCAGCAGCGCTAAAAATCCCGCGCTACTGTGATGACTGTGGCCGATGCTGTAAATCACGGCGGTCATGGCGCCCAGCGCGCCAGGTAGATAGTCAGATGCAGGCGTTCAAATTCTTCGGGTGACCAGGGCTCGCTGCTGAGCAAATGGTGATGGGCGCCAGCCAGTACATAGGTCTGAGCGCTGAGCAGCGCGCCAGTATCATCGCGGACCGTGACACTGTGGCGTGTATAGAGATCGCCCTCCCAGTCATCCAGGTCTTGCCACAACGGCCCATCAATGCCCTCACATAACTGGCCAGCGACCGCCGCGCCGTTGCGCCGCACGATGGCGGGATAAACCTGCGCGTGGAGCCGGTAGCGGGCGTAAGCATCGAGCGTGGCCGGGCGGGGCGTAAAGGCCCTGCCACACACGGCTTGTAACACCGCGGGCATCATCAAAGTGCCGTAAACAAATAAGCGGCTGGTGGTGCCATCTGCCGTCAAATCACGCCCGCCGCTTTCAGCTCAGCGATGCTGCCGGCATCCAGACCCAGCAGCTCGCCAAATACTTCGTCGTTGTGAGCGCCCAGTTTTGGCCCCGGCCAGTCGGTTTTGCCCGGTGTGCGCGCGAGCAGCGGAATGATGGCGGGAATATTCAGCGGCTGACCGTCGATGGTGACTTCCTGGAACAAACCCCGGGCCCGGTAGTGGGGGTCTTCGAACATGTCGCGCGCATCGTAAATGGGGCCGGCGGCCACACCGGCTTCATCGAGAATGGCCAAGGCCTCGACCGAGCTGTGGGCACCGGTCCAGCGTTCGACCACACCATCCACTTCGCCCTGGTGCCGCACACGACCGGCGTTGTCCGCCAAGCGTGGATCACTGGCCATCTGGGCTTCACCCATCGCTTCGACCAGGCGTTTGAACATCGGGTTGGTATTGGCGCCGATCACTATCAGCTTATTGTCCGCGCAGCGGTAGGTATTGGAGGGCACGATGCCAGTGAGGGTCGAGCCCGAGGGCTGGCGGATCACACCATTGCCGTCGTATTCGGGGATCACCGCTTCGAGCAGATTGAACACTGCTTCGAAGATGGCGACATCCACCACCTGGCCTTGGCCGTCCTTCTGCCGCCCGATATAGGCCAATAATACGCCCAAGGCGGCGTGCAGGCCGGCCAGGGTATCGCCGATGGAGAGATTGGGTCTGACCGGTGGCTGACCCGGAAAACCATTGACGTAGCGGAAACCACCGTAGGCTTCGCAGACCGAGGCGAAGCCGGCTTTGGGCGCATTGGGTCCGGTCTGGCCGTAACCCGAGATACGGGCGTAGATGAGGCCGGGATTAGTTTGTTTGAGGTCGTCGGGGCCGAGACCCCATTTTTCCATGACACCAGGCCGGAAATTTTCAACAAACACGTCGGCTTTGGCGGCGAGCTCTGCGAGCAGTTCGCGGCCACGTTGGGTGCGCAGGTCGAGGGTCGCGCATTTTTTGTTACGGGCCACACTTGCCCACCATAGCGAAGTGCCATCACGCATTTCACGCCAGCCGCGGATAGGATCGCCACCGTCGGGCGGCTCGACCTTAATCACCTCGGCGCCAAAATAGCCGAGGATAGTGCCGGTGAAAGGGCCGGCCAGCAACTGGCCGACTTCGACAACGCGCATGCCGGCGAGGGGGCGC
>JAYUQF010000242.1:0-1716 GCA_043756885.1 Pseudomonadota bacterium | reverse complement strand
TTAACGGGCCGCTGTAGCTCCGAATTCATTCGCACACGCGGCGCCAAGTGCACAGCCTAAGGCCGGACCAGGATACGCCCCATGGCCTGCCGGCCAGTGAGTAGCTTGAGTGCGTCAATGCCATCGTCGAGTTTGAACTCGCGCGTTACCATCGGCCGCAATTTACCCTCGGCATACCACGCCAACAAAGTTTCGACCGAGGTGGTCAATTGCTCGTAAGCGTTCCATCGAAAATGTCGTAATGACGAGCCGAGCGCCGAGCGATTCTTGACCAGGAGGCGATTGGCGGGGATCTGCGGAACGCCGCCCACAAAACCCACCAGCACGATGCGGCCACCCCAGCCCAGGGCGGACAAGGCTTTATCGAACAGCGCACCGCCGACCGGATCAAAACATACGTCGGCACCTCGATCACCGGTCAGCGCCATGACGGCAGCGGTGAGATCCTGTTCGCTGTAGTTGATCAATTCATCGGCACCACGGCTCTTGGCGGCGGCGAGTTTTTCGCTGGTACTCGCGGCTGCAATAACGCGCGCGCCCATGGCCTTGCCGATCTCCACTGCCGTCAGGCCCACGCCGCCGGCGGCGCCGAGTAC
Organism: Pseudomonadota bacterium; assembly: GCA_043756885.1. Lineage (GTDB taxonomy): Bacteria > Pseudomonadota > Gammaproteobacteria > JADJYF01. The sequence goes on along the minus strand of JAYUQF010000242.1, from coordinate 1,120 downwards.
CAGCAAGGTTTCTCCGGCGCGAAGGCGACCCATCCAGCGCAGCGCCACGTCCGAGGACAAATAGGCCACTGGGAATGCCGCCGCATCGTCGAAGCTCATGCCGCTTGGAATCGTCCAGGTGTCACTCTCGGCAGCCAATGCCTGCTCGGCCAAGCCGCCATAAGCCAGCAAGGCCATTACGCGATCACCAGGCTCGAAGCGCGTGACCTTTGCGCCGACCGCAAGCACAGTGCCTGCGGTTTCGAGACCGGGCGCGAAGGGCAGTGGTGGTTTGGTTTGATAGGTGCCGCCGACCATGATGGTATCGGCGAAGTTGACCGCTGTGGCGGCCACTCTGATCAGTACTTGCTGATCTGCCGGCACTGGCGCCGGCAGATCGCCCACGACGAGGTCTTCGACCGCGCCCCAGGCATTACAAATGAGGGCGCGCATGAAGTTTCCTTAGCGTTTAAGCACGACCCGAGCGCAGCACCTGACCCGGGCGGGAGCCGGTATCTTTGCCGTGTTCGAAGACCGTGGTGCCGTTGACGATGGTGTATTCCACACCACGTGCGGGCACGACCAGACGACGGCCACCACCAGGCAGGTCGTAACGCATTTCACCGCGCTTGTTCGACCCTACCGTTGCCATGTCAAAGATCGCAAAGTCGGCGGCCAAGCCGGGTGCAATACGTCCACGGTTTTTGATGCCGAACAACTTGGCCGGTTCAGTGGTGATGCGCTGTACCGCGCGCTCCAGGCTCATGGCTTCGCGCTCACGCACCCAAGTGCCGAGCAGATAAGTGCAATAACCTGCATCGCACAGACTATCGACATGGGCACCACCATCGGACAAACCGATCATGATGCGCGGCTCGTTGATCAGATCCGGTATTTTGCTTTCGTCGGCATTAAAAAAGTCGTAGGTGTACTGCAGTCGCAGTTGATCTTCTATCGCTAGGTCAATGAAGGTATCGGCCGGATGCGCGTTGCGCTCTTTGGCAATTTCAGCGACGTTGCGCCCCACGTATTTCGCCATGGCCGGATCAATTGCTTCGAGTATGACCGCCACTTCCCAGCGTGCCGAGAAGATCAAGGCTTTTTTCAGCGATTCTTTGAACGCGGCGCGGAACTCAGCTTT
>JAYUQF010000241.1:0-1719 GCA_043756885.1 Pseudomonadota bacterium | reverse complement strand
ACGCGACGTAGATAACAACCGCGAGCTTGGCCAGCTCGGAAGTCTGGATGGTAAAAAAGCCCAAACCCAACCAACGCATACTGCCGTTCACTTCATGGCCAAGGCCCGGCACCAATACCGCTATCAATAAAACCACCGCAACAAACAGTAGCGGTGTGCTCCATTGTTCGAAATAGACCAACGGCGTGCGCATGAGAAAGACCGCGCCCACAATGCCCAGGCTCCCCGCAAACATCTGACGACGAAAAAAATACAACGGAGCCATATCGCGATGTTCTGAAATCGAAACCGAAGTTGACACCACCATGAGCAGCCCACTGCATAACAGCGCAAATGCGCCGCCAATCAACCAGATGTCATAGGGAAACGATTGTTCCGTAGCGCGGATCAGCTGCGGCTTGGCTTGGGTCAAGGTTTCAGCGACCGCGCTCATGTTCTACTGCGTTCCAGAACCGCAGCGCAAAACGCCGCACCCCGCGCGGCGTAATTGGTAAACATGTCGAAACTCGCGCAGGCAGGCGACAGCAGAACCAAGTCGCCCTCACGGGCGGCAGCCGCCGCCGCACTGACCGCACCGCGCATATCGCTTGCCACAACGGTTGTTATGCGACCATCAATCGCACGGGCAAATTGCGCGGCAGCATGTCCGATCAAAACGGCTGTGTGCATATGGGCAACAACCGTGTCGGCGAACTCAGAGAAGTCCGGCTCTTTTGGCTCACCACCAGCAATCAACACGCCGCTGCGGCCATGGCACAGGCCACGAATAGTGGCGCAGGCGGCGCCGGAATTAGTCGCTTTGGAATCGTTGATGTAATCAACACCGTCCACGGTCGCCACGAGCTGCGCGCGGTGTTCGAGCCCAGGAAAGCTGGCGAGTGCGGTCAACAGCGCGGCGCCACGCGCGCCAAACGCATGGCATATCGCAAGCGCTGCCAACGCGTTAGCAATGTTATGACGCCCGGCTATCTGTAAGGCATGGGCTGGCAACAGCACACCATCAGGCCCACGCAACTGCGCATCACTTGCACACAGCTTGAAGTCAGCGCCACTAGTTGCATCAAGACTGAACCGCACGCACGAACGCTCTGCCGCCAGCACGGCAGCATTTTCATCATCGGCATTCAACACGATGTGTTCGGCGCGGGTGAGGATGCGCGCTTTGGCGTCGCGATATGCTTCGAAGCTGCCATAACGATCGAGGTGATCTGGCGTGATGTTTAGAATGCAGGCAACCCGCGGCGCAAGTGAAGTGGTCGTCTCCAATTGGAAACTAGACAGTTCCAGTACGTAACAATCGGGCGCGACCACGTCCAGCAGATCCAGCGCAGGTGTGCCGAGATTGCCACCCACACGAACCCGATAACCATCGGCTTGCAACATGCGCGCAACCAATGTGGTGACCGTGCTCTTGCCATTGGTACCGGTGATGGCGATGACTGGCGCGTTGACAGCTCGCGCGAACAACTCGATATCGCCGACCACCTCAACACCCGTGGCACGTGCGTCGCGCACAGCAGGTTCGTGCAAGGAAAGTCCTGGACTTAAGACAATATGTCGACAGCGCGCCAGGGTTGCGGCCGCCAGTTTGCCGATCTTGATCTCCACGTCCGGGAAGTCTCGACGCACGGCATCGAGATTTGGCGGCGCCGGGCGGGTGTCCATCGCCAGCACAGAAACGCCGCGCGCGGCCAGATAGCGTATGCACGACAGACCAGT
>JAYUQF010000240.1:0-4346 GCA_043756885.1 Pseudomonadota bacterium | reverse complement strand
CGTGCAGCTTGGCATCGAGAGGTATTCACTGGTAGTTTCGCGGCATCGGTTGAGCCCATGCCGCGCTACCATCGGCTTCCGGTAATCGGGGACAGTGGTCTAGCCACTGAAAGATTGCCGGGCCTGGACATTAACGCGACGTCCAGTCGCTCAGTGCCGGGTTATTTGAATTTTAATAATCACTATTATCGGGAGAGTTTTGTTCCATGAAGTTCCGACTAGCAAAATGGATCATGGCGCATCGCGCCGGGGTTGGTGTCGCATTCATCCTGGTTACCCTCGGCTTCATGGCCGGTTTCCCAGGCATCGAAATTCGTACCATTTTTAACGATCTCCTGCCGACCAACGACCCGTTCGTCAAAGTTTTCTTCGCGCACAAGAACTTCGGCAACCCCTTGACCATGACCATCATGGTGAAGAACAAAAACGGCACCATCTACAACACTGAGACCCTGAGCAAGGTTTACAAGATCACCCGTGACATCGATCTTGCGCCGAGCATCGACCACGATCAGATCATCTCCATTGCGACGGAAAAGATGCGTTACGCCGAAGCGACCCGCGACGGTATTGATACCAAGCCTTTGATGGATGCCCAGTCACCGAAGGACGACGCCGAGCTTGCCGAATTCAGGCGTCGCGTGAATATCTCGCCCAACGCCCAGACCTTCTACATCTCCAGCGACAGTTCCGCGACCCTCATCAACGCCGCTTTCCTCGATACGCTCGACTACGGCAAGTCTTTTGACTATGTACAGGCGCTCGTTGAACGTGAACGTGACGCCAACCACGACATTTATCTGGTCGGACAACCCGCTCTGACCGGTTGGGTCTATCGCTTACAGCACCAGACGTATCGCATTTTTGCCGCCACCGTCGGCGTACTGATCCTCACCCTCATCCTCTACATGGGCAACATCGCGGGTGTCGTGATGCCCATCACGTGCGCCGCCGTAGCCGGGATATGGGGCTTTGGCACCATCGGCTGGATGGGTCGTCCGATTGAGCCCTTGCTCATGATCGTGCCGCTCTTGCTAGTGGCACGCTCGTTCTCGCATTGTGTGCAGTACACCGAGCGCTATTACGAAATCCTGCACCATATAAAAGAGCGCGTTAAGGCCGCGGAAATCACCATGGCCATCATGATGGCGCCTTCGATCCTCGGCATTTTCACCGACGTATTTGGCATCATCTTCATCGCCATCGCGCCGATCACGACCATGGTCAATCACTCGATTTTCTGCGGCTTCTGGGCCTTCTGGATTATCCCGACCGGTGTCTTTTTGGCGTCGATCGTGCTTTCCTACCTGCCGGCGCCGCGCAATATCGAGAAGATTGTCGGTGGCAAGGGTCAGGAGACCGGCTACCATCTGATGCAGACCAAACTGCTCGAAGGGATTGCGCATATCACCTATGGCAAACCCGCCCGGATAACTGCCGTGGTTGTTACCGTGCTTGCGGTCGTTTCAATTTACGTGACCCTGCAGATCAAGATAGGAAACCCTGTCGAAGGCAGCAACGTGCTGTGGAACGACTCGGAGTTCAACACGGGCACGCGCGCCATCAACTCGCACTTCCCCGGCACCAATACCCTGGAGATCGTGCTGGAGGCCAAGTCGCGTAAAAACGACCATCGTGTGGTCAATACCCCGGACGTTGTGCAAGTTGCAACGGAGCTGCAACGCACGCTCGAAGCCGATCCCAACCTGCCGCCCCGCGCAACGCTGTCGTTTACCGATTACATGAGCAGCATCAACCGCCTGTTTTCTGGCGGAAACCCCAAGTGGTTGCCACTGGACCCAACACCCGAAGCGATTTCGGCTGCCGGTTTCGCGGCTTTGATGGGCTCCAACGCCATCAACTTTGGCCACGTCGCTGACTTTGAATTCCAGGATTCGACGGTTTCTTTGTGGTTCCGGGATAACAAACAGGAGACGGTCGACGCGGCGCTTGCCTCCGCCACGGCTGCGGTTAACAAAGTCGGGCTCGACCATCCCGAATTCACGGTCCGCTTGGGGACTGGTGTGATTGCGCTACAGCAAGCTATGAACAACGTGGTCGGCCAATACCACTGGCTGATCCTTGGCTGCGTTAATGCGGCCGTATTCTTCCTGGCCTGGTACGCCTACCGCTCGCCAGTGGCAGCCCTCCTGCTGCTGATACCGGTCAACATGTCGAACTTCATGTTGCTCGCGTCTATGCATGTGCTCGGTATCGGTCTGGATATCAACGCCGTTATCGTGGCGGTGATGGGTGTGGGTGTGGGTATCGACTACGGTATTTACCTGCTGTCGCGCATCTGCGAGGAGTACATCGCGCAGGAACACGACCTCAAAAAGGCTATCTTTGCCTCGCTCACCACGACCGGTAAGGCGATCATGTTTACGGCGTCGATCATGCTGCTCGGCATCCTGCCGTGGTACTTCTTGTCTGACCTGAAGTTCATGGCGGATATGGGTCTGCTCCTGGTGGCAATCATGCTGATCAACATGGTGTTGTCACTGGTGGTACTGCCGCTGCTGGTATGGTTCGTCAATCCGAATTTCATGCGGCGCGCCGACCTGCTGGTGGGCGAGAACATCGATCTGTCGCAGTTCATGGATAAGGTAGAAGCTCCTCTCTAGCACTTGTTCGCCGTTGCGGCCAGAAGGCCGCAACGGCACTGGTCGCAAACACGCAAACGACCCCGGGCAACAGCTCGGGGCCTGTCCTCCGGTTTCCCGCTCTTGAACCCCGGCTCGAACGTTCTAGTCCTCCGGCTCAATGCAGGTGTTCGCTCATTCACTTGCGTTAAGACTTGTTGCACGGCATAGCCTGCACGCTGAATTCGGATCGGTCTCGATGCTAAGATACCGAAACAGCCAAGACGACGCCGACAGACACACCAGATGCGTGGGGCGGCGAGCAGCAACAGAGGCAAGGCATGGGACTGCTGGACGAACTGAAGAAGCGGGCGGCAGCCAAGGAGGCCGTGCAAACCTCCGATACCGAAAACAACGCGCGGTCCGATGAAATACGCGCGGTCACGCTACCCGCCTTGTTCCGCATCCATGCCAATCTGACGGAGCTCGTAAAGCAGCTTCTCATTCTCCAGGAAGAAGCGCCGGTTACCCTCAAAATCGCGGGGATCGGCGAGGTCAGCGGTTTCCAGCAGGGAAATTATTCTGTCAGCGCCGAGGGCACACCACCCCATGTGGTCACCCTGCGTTGCGCGCTGCGTCTGCCCAAGGTGCGCCCCCTGGAACTCACGACCGCCGGCGCGTCACCGACCACCTGGATCGATCGCCTCCGCCGTCAGGATCTGCCGTTGAGGATGATCCGTATGACCGACTCGCGCGGGCCCAATCAAAAGGCGCTGGTGACCATTGAGGGCCCGGTACCGGTGATGCTGCAATTCGCCATCGATATTGAACATGCCGCCCTGCAGTTAACCACGCGTAACTACGACGAAATTGTCGAACGACGACAGTTCTTCAATCCCGCCGACGTTACCGAGCAATGGTGCGAGGAACTCTTGAAGTTTGTTACCCGCGAGCCCAATTCATTCATGCGCCATGAAGTCTCAACCGATGTGCGCGATCAGCTGCGGCGGCGGCTGGAATGGGAGAAGAGTAAAAAACAAAGTCTGGAAGAGACCACCGACACCCGCTTGGCCGCCAGTGGCAAATTTAAAAGCCTGTTCAAACGTCCACCACAGTTGAAGCTGGAATGGCGTGGCCTGAGCTGGGACCTGGCCACGCATGTCGGCCGCTTCACGATTGGACGGGTTAGCGACTGTGATCTGCGTATGCGTCGCGAACGTGTGTCACGCTTTCACGCCAGTATCGAATTCAAAGACGGCGAATATCATCTGATTGACGACAGCACCAATGGCACCTATGTCAAATTCATCGACAACCGCAGTGCTCACCTGCAGAAGTCGTCCTTGTTGCTGCATGGTAGCGGCACTATCGCACTCGGTGATGCAGCAGAAGCTGACGATCCCGATCTGATCCACTTCACAATCTAGGCCTGCGCGGCTGCTCCACGGAATTGCGAATCTGGCCTGTTTGCGCCGCGCGTCAGACGCAAATTATCGAGGTTCATCGCTAAGGACCCTGGTCAAACACTCTCTACATCCGGCTGTTCCTGAGCGGCTGCCGCTGCGTTGGAATTCTTGGCAATAGCCCCGCTATTGCCCGCAAATCGCGCCCGGCAAGCAACCACTCAGCAACACCCTCGGTGTTGACGAGATAATTCTGACCAGGGTCCTAAGCGACGCGCTAAATGACACCCTCGCTGCGCAGGCGCTCAAGGGCCGCCTCGTCATAACCCAGATCACCAAAAATGGTGGCGTTGTGCTGGCC
>JAYUQF010000239.1:0-4347 GCA_043756885.1 Pseudomonadota bacterium | reverse complement strand
TCGCTCGACGCCAACCGTTGCGATTTGTGGTCATTGATGCCACTCAGGATTTAAGTACTGTCCACGACACAATCCGCGCCAAGCTCACCGAGCGTGTGACATGAGCGCGCCCTATCCGTGGTTGGCCGCGACGTGGTCTGATCTGGTTCAGCGCGCCGCTAACAACACGCTTGGACACGCCTACCTGTTGTGCGGACGCGAAGGCCTGGGCAAATTTGCCCTCGCGGCAAGCTTTTCGCACGGCCTGCTGTGTGAAGTCCGCCCAGCAGATGGCCACGCCTGTGGTAGCTGCCGAGGTTGCCTGTTAACAGCGAGCGGCAATCACCCGGATCTAAAATTGGTATCGCCAGAAGAAGATCGCAAATCTATTGTTATCGATCAGATTCGCGAGCTCATCGAATTTTTTACGCTCAAGGCCCATTACCTTGGGCCGAAGATAGGCATCGTCCGTCCTGCGGATACGATGAACACGGCCGCGGCTAACGCTCTGCTTAAGATCCTAGAGGAGCCGCCAGCAGCGGCGCTTTTGATCCTGGTGGCTAACCGTCCGGCCCAACTGCCGGCCACCGTTCTGAGTCGTTGTCAGCGCATCAATTTTGCGATGCCCGCCTGGGCAGTGCGAGAACAATGGCTGGTGAGCCAGTTGGCGGCGCGACAGCAAACACCGAACACGGCGCAATTAACCTTGCACGGGGCACCGCTCGAAATGCTGGCGCAGTTTGATTGCCCACGTCCGCAACTCATGAGCGATATCATCGCTGCGCTGCGGGCGGGCTTGGATGGTCGTTCGGGCCCGCTCGAATGCGCGCGCGCGTTTGCCGATGTAGATGTCAGGCGCTATATCGATGCGCTGGAATTGGTGGTGCAAGCAGCCGCGCAGCTGCGCGCCGGTCATGAGCCCGTGCAGCTTCGCGCGTCACCGACCAGCCAGCGCCAGTTGCAGGAAATCTCAGATAAATTACACTTCGCCAGCCTCTTGGACTATCTCGATCTAATAGGCGCGAGTCGCGCGATGGTGCTGCGTTCAAGCGGCGTGCGTGGCGCCGAAGTGATCGAAAACCTATGGCAGGGTTGGATGAAAAGCACGCAAGTGGAGACGGCGCCATGAGCGCAGTTGGCAAAAATCCGCGTCAGGGCATCCTGTCCTTGACCATCCGTGACAAAAGCTCGCTGTATGCGGCCTACATGCCCTTCGTCAAAAATGGTGGTTTGTTCATTCCGACCAACAAGGTCTACAAGATCGGCGACGAAGTATTCATGCTGCTCACTCTCACCGACAGCAAGGAAAAGCTGCCCGTAGCGGGGCGAGTCGTCTGGATCACGCCACGCGGTGCGCAGGGCAACAAAACCGCTGGTATTGGCGTGCAGTTCAGCGAACTCGACAACGGCGCAACCCGTAACAAAATTGAAACCCAGCTGGCCGGCGCCCTGAAGTCCGACCGTCAAACCCACACGATGTAAGACCGCGCGCGGTGCTGGTTACCGTGCAAGCGGCCAGGAACGCGCATGTTACTCGTCGATTCCCATTGCCATTTGCCGCTGATCCAAGCAGGGGAGGCTGGCCTCGAGGGCATCCTCGCCCGTGCACAAACCGCTGGCGTCAGCCACATGCTGTGCGTATCCGTTGATCTGGAATCTTATGCTGGGGTCGCGGCCCTCGCTCGCGCCTTGCCTCAAGTCTCGGCGTCGGTTGGCGTGCACCCCAACACTGACCAGCACGCACGCGAGCCAAGCATCGCCGAATTGGTGGAAGAGGGCGCACAAGATTACGTTGTTGCGATTGGTGAAACTGGCCTGGACTATTTTCGCAGCGACGGTGACCTTGAGTGGCAGCGCACTCGGTTCCGTCACCACATCCGCGCCGCACGCGAGGTGTGCAAGCCGCTGATCGTCCATTGTCGCGAGGCCGCCAGCGACGTCATCCGCGTATTGCGCGAAGAACGTGCCGAGGCAGTCGGCGGTGTCATGCATTGTTTTGTGGACGACTGGGATACTGCAAGCGCGGCCATGGATCTTGGCTTTTTTATCTCGTTATCAGGCATTGTGACCTTCAAGAGTGCCACGCAATTGCAGGGTGTGGCCCAGCGTGTGCCGCTCGAACGCCTCCTGGTAGAAACCGACGCGCCCTGGCTGGCACCCGTACCATTACGCGGTAAACAGAACGAGCCGGCCTATGTGCGATACACGGCCGAATATATAGCGGCCTTGCGCGGCGAACTGCCGGTCGAGTTCGCAGCAGCCACCACGCGCAATTTCCATCGTCTATTTAGTCTGCCAGCCTCAAAGTTGAGCACGCAGGCCCTGTAGTGACCAAAATCCCTGGCGCTTTCTTGCGGATCAGTTCTACTAAGTTTGCCGCCTACATTGTCGACAATATTTCTTGACCAGGCCCGTCTAGGCCGTTATTTTTGCGCCTGAATGGGCGCAATTGTTGACAATGCCGCGTGGACGACCTCGATATCGAAAATGAAATGGCGCCGCGCACTGCGGCCGATCGCGTTTTCGCCGCGTTTCAGGACGCGATCGTGCGGGGCGAGCTTCAAGCGGGGTCGAGAGTTGGCGAGACCGAACTCGCGGAGCGTTTTGGTACCAGTCGCGGCCCGCTGCGGGAAGCCTTGCGAAGACTGGAAGCGCGGCGCCTGGTGGAGCGAACGCCCCATGTGGGGATCCGCATCGCCTCACTCAGCTACGGCTCTCTGTTAGAGATCTATTTTGTGCGCGAAGCGCTGGAAGGCATGGCCGCACGCCTGGCTGCAATGAACATGACCAGCGTCGAAGTCAACGGTCTTAAGGACCTGCTGGCCGCCCATGAACAGGACGAGGCGCTGCGAGCCGATACCGCTTACTTTCAGCAGGAAGGCAATCTTGATTTCCACTATCGGGTCATCCACGGCAGCCACAATACCGCGTTGACGCAATTGCTTATTGGCGAGCTGTATCACCGTATCCGCATGTATCGTTACCAGATCAGTGCATACGCCAATCGTCCGCAGAAGGCCTTGGGCGAGCATCAACGTATCGTCGAAGCTATCGAGGCGCGCGACGAAGATTTGGCCGAAATGCTGATGCGTCGCCACATCAGCTCGGCCCGTCAGAACATTGAGAAACACATGAAGGAGATCCCATGACGCAGACACTCACCGCTGGTGGTCGCTTGCGCCTCGCCATCCGCGAGGAAAAGCCGCTGCAGATCATCGGCACGGTCAACGCCTACGTGGCAATGATGGCCCAGCAAACCGGCTACCGCGCGATTTATCTATCGGGCGCCGGCGTCTCGAATTATTCCTACGGCCTGCCGGATCTCGGCATGACGTCCTTGGATGACGTGCTCACCGACGTGCGCCGCATTACGGCTCAGGTGAACACGCCGCTGCTGGTGGACATCGATACCGGCTGGGGTGGCGCTTTTAATATTGCCCGCGCAGTGAAACTCATGATCGCCGCTGGTGCTGCTGCGGTGCATATTGAGGATCAGGTCGCGGCCAAGCGCTGCGGTCATCGCCCCAACAAGGAAGTTGTTCCCCAGGATGAAATGGTCGATCGCGTTAAAGCGGCGGTGGACGCCAAGACCGATCCGGATTTTGTCCTCATGGCGCGCACCGACGCCCTCCAGATCGAAGGTTTATCCGGCGTAATCGATCGTGCCTGCGCTTTTGCCGAGGCGGGCGCCGATGCAATCTTTGCCGAGGCCATGACTGATATCACAATGTATAAACAAGTCTGCGACGCGGTGAAGATCCCGGTCCTGGCTAACTTGACCGAATTTGGCACCACCCCGTATTACCTGCGCGAAGAACTCGGTGCCCAGGGTATCGCGATGGTGCTGTATCCCTTATCACCGACCCGCGCAATGCAGAAGGCGGCTTTGAACGTGCTGCAAGCCATTCGCAAAGACGGCACACAGAAGAATGTGCTCGACCTCATGCAAACGCGCAGCGAGCTTTATGACTTCCTCGGCTACCATGCTTATGAAGACAAGCTCGACCAGCTGTTCAAAAAAGGCAAGTGACGGTAAATACTGCACTCGACTGATTCCAACAGGAGACTGACCATGTCCGATACGCCCTCTAACCTGCCCAAACCGAAAAAGTCCGTGGCCTTGTCTGGCACCGCCGCCGGTAACACCGCATTGTGTACTGTCGGCCGCAGCGGCAATGACCTGCACTACCGCGGCTACGACATTCTCGACATCGCTAACACCTGTGAATTTGAAGAAATCGCTCATCTGTTGGTGCATGGCAAGTTCCCGAACGCGGCTGAGCTTGCCGGCTACAAAACGAAGCTGAAAGCCTTGCGCGGTTTGCCGGCTGCGCTCAAGTCAGCTTTAGAACAACTCCCACCCTACGC
>JAYUQF010000238.1:0-1721 GCA_043756885.1 Pseudomonadota bacterium | reverse complement strand
CCTGCGGCAGGCTGGCATGGCCAAACAAATCTTCACTGGCAGGACAACCCTCAACGGCGTTACGCTGCATAGCGGGGCTCGAGCAGCGATTTGTGACGGGCAATAGTTCAATCGAAAGAGGTAGCGACATGGTCCAGGCATTACACGCGGTAAATAGTGACGTGCGCGCGCAGGTCAGCAGCGAAGAGTGGCAGGTGCGTGTGGACCTTGCCGCGGCTTATCGGCTGGTTGATCACTACGGCTGGACCGACATGATCTTCACCCATTTGTCGGCCCGCGTGCCGGGGCCTGAGCACCATTTTCTGATCAACCCGTACGGCCTCATGTTCGACGAAGTCAGTGCGTCTAACCTGGTCAAGATTGATCTCGACGGCAACCTCGTGATGGCGAGCGAATACGAGGTGAATCCGGCGGGATTCTGCATCCACAGTGCCATTCATATGTCGCGCGAGGACGCGCGCGCGGTTATGCATCTGCATACCGACGATGGTGTTGCGGTGTCAGCAATGTCCGAAGGCTTGTTGCCTATCACCCAGACCGCCATGGTCATGCAGAGTCAGATCGCCTATCACGAATACGAAGGTGTGGCGCTGGATCTCAGCGAGCGCGAGCGACTGGTCAAGGATATCGGCGACAAAAAGCTCATGATTCTGCGCAACCACGGCACACTTGCGGTCGGTAATACGGTGTCAGACTGCTTCATGTGGCTCTATACCTTGGAGCGTGCCTGCAGTATGCAGGTGCGAGCCATGGTGAGCCGCGCGCTGCATCAACCATCGGCCGCCTCGTTGGAGACCACCCGTCGGCAAGGGCAATCGCTGATGGCCGCCGGCAAACTTGATGTACTGGCGTGGCCGGCGCTGCTGCGCATGCTCGATCGCAAGGATGCGAGTTACCGTAGTTAGTTAACCCGTGGCCTGTCGCTCGCGACGGGTCCAGGCCCCAGTGCGTGGTTGCATGCTGTGTATAGCGAGTTGGCCGGCCCGCTCAGACCGCCACTCGCATTTGCACTGCTGTTAACAGTGAGACACGGCCGCCCAATAATTTCCCGTTGGTAGCGCACGCGAGCGTGCGCTACCGACAAACATCCCCAAACCATCCTGGAGACAAAAATGAGCACTGCTGTAACCATCGATCTCGCGATAGATCCCGCTCGTGTCAGCGAATTTCTCGAATTTATAAAGGGCGTTGCACCCGACACCCGTGCCTACGCCGGCTGCCGCCTGTTCGACATCTGGACCGATCAGAACACACCAGGACGTGTGCTGTTCTACGAGCTCTGGGACTCGCGCGGTCACCAGGAGAAATATCTCGCCTGGCGCACGGAAACAGGGCTTATGGAAAAGCTCGGGCCCTTCCTCACCGCAGCCCCGGCAATCAGTTATTTCGATAAGTTCGACGGTTAAGCACCTGGCAGCGCGCACTTTGCGCACGAGGTGCGCGAAGTGCGTGACCATCGAACCGCCCTGCGCCTGCGCGCTGAGGATCTTCTAACCCATGAGCCAATTTTTTGAGGAGCTTGCTTATCGCAATACGGCGATAGGGCTTGTGAGCCTGCGACGTCGGCGTGAGTTGCGACTTGATCTGGACGTGTTCGAAATCAAACTCGGTGATGAGTTCCTGATGTCGAGCCTTTTCACCGTATCGGAGGTCGCACTGGCACGCTTAGGTATTGCGGCCCTGACCGCTGCCGGCCGGGACATAGTTGTTGGCGGCCTGGG
>JAYUQF010000237.1:0-4359 GCA_043756885.1 Pseudomonadota bacterium | reverse complement strand
TGCTGCTGAATAACAAACACATCTCGTTTAATTTTTCGATGCCAACACCGTGTTCGCCGGTGACCGTGCCACCGACCGCTACACACAGTTCAAGGATGCGACCACCCAGTTTGGCGGCGCGTTGCATTTGATCGTCATCGTTGGCGTCAAAAGCGATCAACGGATGCAGATTGCCATCACCAGCATGGAACACGTTGGCCACTGGCAGCTTGAATTCGCGTGACAGCGCGCTGATCTGCTGCAGCACGAACGCCAGGTGTTTGCGCGGAATGGTGCCGTCCATGCAGAAATAATCGGGCGCGATGCGGCCAAGCGCGGGAAATGCCGCCTTGCGACCAGCCCAGAAGCGCAAGCGCTCAGCTTCGTCACGCGATACACGCAGATCCCGCGCGCCAGCGTTTTCGAGTACCGCACTGACCACTTCGATCTGGGCCGCAACATCGACCGCGTTACCGTCAACTTCGCATAACAGAATGGCCTGGGCGTCGAGCGGATAACCAGCATGGCAAAAAGCCTCGGCAACTTCGATTGCCAGCTTGTCCATCATCTCCAGGCCGGCAGGCACCAGCCCTGCCGCGATAATGGCAGTGACCGCAGAACCAGCGGCTTCCACCGCATCAAAAGCGGCCAGTACAACCCGCGCAAGTTCCGGGCGCGGCAATAATTTCACCGTGACCTTCATGACAATGCCGAGCAGTCCTTCGGAGCCGTGCAGCAAGGCCAATAGATCGAAGCCTGGGGAATCTAAACCACGGCCACCTAAGGTCAACCACTCACCGCCGATCGTGAGGATCTCAAGTTCCAACACGTTATGCACCGTCAGCCCGTATTTAAGGCAATGCACTCCCCCGGAGTTCTCAGCAACATTGCCACCAATGGTGCACGCGATCTGCGAGGACGGGTCGGGCGCGTAATAAAGGCCAAAGGGTGCTACCGCCTCGGAGATGGCCAGATTACGCACCCCTGGCTCAACAGTGGCCGTGCGATTGGCAACATCGATGTCGAGAATGCGATTAAAGCGCGCGAGAGATAACAGGCAACCATCGGCCAAGGGCAGTGCGCCCCCCGACAAGCCGGTGCCGGCACCGCGTGTGACCAGTGGCACACCATATTCGGCACACAGGCGTACCACGGCTTCCACTTGCGCACGGGTTTGCGGCACAACCACCACGCGCGGTATCGCGTGATAAGCCGACAGCGCGTCACATTCGTAAGGGCGCTTGGCTTCGTCCAAGGTCAGCAGCGCACCAGCCGGCAAACAATCGGCGAGGCACGCTTCGAAGCTCTTAGTGTGTGTTTCAGCCAAATGTGTAGTCGGAAGGGATGACGATCACACCGCCCGGTGTCATGGTGAAACGCTTGGCATCACGGGCTTTGTCGAAGCCAATCTGCTCACCCGGTGGGACCTGCACCTGCCGATCGAGGATGCAGCGTCGCAGTTGCGCGCCTTCGCCAACTTTGACATCGGAAAACAGAATCGAGTCTTCGACGGTCGCACCGTCGTCTATATACACTCGATTGCCCAGCACGCTGTGATTAACCCCACCGCCGGCGATTACTGTGCCGCCGGACACGATGGAGTTGACACAAATGCCCTCGTTGGACGAACGACCCGGCACCGTGCGCGCCGGGGGGCGCTGCGTCTGATAGGTGCGGATCTGCCAATCAGCCTGGTAGAGATCCAGTGGCGGCTCGAGCTCCAGCAGATCCATATTGGCCTCGTAATAATCATCGAGATCGTCCAGCCGCCGCCAATATCGATCCTGCGTAACACGGCCCGCGGTGCCACCAAAACGATAGGCGACCACGCGTTTGAAGATCCGCATGTTGTCGCCGATAAGGGTCGAGAGCGGCGCTTCCCCAGGCGACTTGCCGTCAAGCAGCTTGAGTAGGTCAACCAGTTTGCTGCGCTTAAAAACGAATACGCGCATCGGCCATACCCGATTGTCGCCTGGTGGTGGACTGGTCGTATCGGAACGCACGCCTTTGACGTCGATGCCTTCAACCTCTAGAGCGACGGGAAAGCTCGCGCCATAAGCGTTAGCCGCCGGCACACCCGCAATCGTCACATCGGCGCCGTGCTCGTTGTGAAACGCCAGCACCGCCGCATAGTCCATACGATATATCTGTTCACCCGAGACCAGCAGGATGTTCTGCTCCTTGGCACCGCTCAACAGATAAAGGTTTTTATACAAGGCATCGGCCACACCGGCATAGGTTGTGAGCGTGGTATTGATGGGCGGCGTCACCGGCATGATGTACTCGCCGAGATCGGTGTTGAAGATCGACCACCCGTCACGAATGTGGTTTTGTAACGAAAGGGAGTTGTACTGGGTCAACACCATAATGCGGCGCAACCCGGAATGCAGGCAATTGGTCAGCGCAAAGTCGATCATGCGGTAGGTGCCGCCAAACGGCATGGCAGCAATGGCGCGCCGCGCGGTGAGCGGCTCCAGGACCTTGCCATCACCGATGGCGAGGACCATGGCCAAGGTGTCGTTCAAATCGGAGATCAGCATAACGTTGGTCCCTGCGAAGGCCGCGCATTATACGCTGCGACGAAGCCGAGAGAAGGGTGGGTGAATGGGCCTCGCCAGATCACATCGAAGGGCCTGCCGGCCGCACTGACAGCAGCTGGCGGCGTCAGGCCAGCAAGCTGGCCGCTGGCGCGCGACGGTCGCTATAATGCCCTTCCCGCCGCAATCGGCTCTGGCACACTCACCGGCTCGCACGTCTTAAGCATGGCGGAAGAATTCCTGGTCAACATTACGCCGCAAGAGACGCGGGTCGCCTTCATCGAGAACGGCGTGTTGCAGGAGCTCGCCATTGAACGCACCCGCAACCGTGGCCTGGTCGGCAACATTTATCTGGGCACTGTGTGCCGCGTGCTACCCGGGATGGGCGCCGCTTTTCTCGATATCGGCCTGGAACGCACCGCCTTTTTGCACGTCTCGGACATTGCCGCCGCCGGCCGCCGCAGCGAGGAGAGCGGTCACGAAGTGACGATTGGTCAGGCCGTGCGCGAGGGCCAGACCCTGGTGGTACAGGTCGCTAAAGAACCACTCGGCACCAAGGGTGCGCGTCTCACCACCTACATCAGCATTCCGTCGCGTTATCTGGTCTTCATGCCCGGATCGAGCACAGTGGGGATCTCGCAGCGCATTGAGGACGCTACAGAGCGCCAGCGCCTGCGAGAGCTGATCGTCTCCCTGCAACCGGATTTGAAGCCACTCGACGATCTGGCGGCGACCGCTGAACTTACTCGCCACAGCGATAGCACCGCGGCCAGCGGCGGATATATCGCGCGGACCGCCGCCGAGGGTGTGAGCGCTACGGACCTCGCGGCAGATATGGCCTTCCTCAGTCGCCTGTGGTTGTCCATTCAGGAACGCTTGGCCGTTGCCCGCGCGCCGGCGGTTGTGTACGAAGACTTGCCACTGGTATTGCGCACCATTCGCGATGTGGCCGTGGCATCAATCGAAAAAATCCGCATCGACTCCAAGGAAAACTACCTCAAGGTGTGCGAATTCGCCGCCGAGTTCACGCCCGAGTTAGTGCCGCGCATCGAGTACTACCCGGGGGAGCGTCCGATCCTTGATCTTTATTCGACCGAGGATGAGATTCATCGCGCGTTACAGCGCAAGGTTGAGCTCAAATCCGGTGGCCACCTGATCATTGATCAGACCGAGGCGATGACCACCATCGACGTCAACACCGGTGGATTTGTGGGTCATCGCAATCTCGAAGAAACCATTTTCAAGACCAATCTTGAAGCAGCTCAGGCGATCGCGCGCCAGCTGCGGGTGCGCAATCTTGGCGGCATCATCATCATCGACTTCATCGATATGACCGAGCTTGATCACCAGCGTCAGGTACTACGCGCGCTGGAGAAGAGCTTGGAACGGGATCACTCCAAGATCACGGTCAGCGAACTGACCTCCCTGGGACTGGTGCAGATAACCCGCAAGCGCACCCGTGAGAGCCTCGAACACGTGTTGTGCGCAACCTGCCCAACCTGCGAAGGCCGCGGCTCGATCAAAACGGCCGAATCGGTGTGTTTCGAGATCTTCCGCGAGATCCTGCGCGAGGCGCGGCAATTTGAAGCCCAGAGTCTACTCGTGGTCGCTTCACAACAGGTTGTTGATCGTCTGCACGACGAAGAGTCGACCAGCATCGCCGAGCTTGAAGAATTTACCGGCATTCCGATCCGCTTCCAGGTCGAAACAGCCTATTCACAGGAACAGTACGACGTCGTACTGCTGTAGGGGGCAGCTTGTCGCCTTCAGGAAATTCTCCCGCGGTGGATTCAAAGCAAAAACGATCAATTGCGCGTTTGGAGCGAATTCGGGGCCAGCTTTT
>JAYUQF010000236.1:0-12630 GCA_043756885.1 Pseudomonadota bacterium | reverse complement strand
GCACGGCAGGGTCATTCACGCCCACCAGTTCATCACCTTCCATGCGCAACACAAAAACCGACCCGGTGCTCGCATCGAGCGTGCCGAGATCCTTACCGGCGACATCAAGTACCTGCAAAGGGGCGCCGTCCAATACGTAAAAAACGTAATCGTGTTCGTGGGTGTGCACGGGCGTGGTCTCACCCGCTGCAAGCACAAACTCCCATACGATGATTTTGTCATTCTCAAAAACTTTGGTGGTACCAACGCCTGCCATGATGTGTTCTCCCCGCTCGTGACGTGAATCAAGAGGCTAAGGTTAGCCAATACCGACGGGGCTGGCCATCACAGCGCGCTCAGCCGTGGGCGCGACTGTGCAGCGGTTGGCCCACCATACGGGTGGGCGTAACGGCTTGGTGTCGATTGTGCTGGCTGGCGGCGTTGCAAGCCGCTCTATCCGCTCCGGCTAAGGACCCTGGTCAATATTATCTCGTCAACACTGAGGGTGTTCGTGAGCGGCTGTGGCAAGGCGCGTTTCTTGGCAATAGCGGGGCTATTGCCAAGAAATGCAACGCCGCTGCGGCCGCTCACGAACGGCCGAATGTAGAGAGTGTTTGACCAGGGTCCTAAGCTTGGCGCATGCCCGGCACATCGGCTATGGTTTGCCGCACACTGCGACGTCGTGAGCAGACGTACAATCGGCATACCGTGGGAGGAGGGTCGCAAAGTGATCAAGCGCAGACAATTTGGCCAGAGCATGACCGAGTACGTCATCATCGTTGCTCTTCTCGCGGTCGCTGGAATGGCGATCTATGGCTTGTTTGGCGACACCGTACGCGGGCAATTGAGCAACACCACTGACGAAGTGCGCCAGCTTGGCAGTGGCGACGTTGGCGCGCCACCATCTGTGGTGCCTGATGCGGGACAGGAAGGGTCGAAATTTTCTGATGACACCCGCTAATTGCGTGGTCCGCGCCAGAGGTTGTGCTGTGACGCCGCGCGACCGATCGGCATGGTGCTTGGCATTTTTTTTACTGCTGGCCTTGGTGGGCTGCACGACGCCGGCACAGAAGCGCGACGCAGTTCCCAGCGAAGATTTGGCAACAACCACGGCGCGGGCCGAGCAAAGTTACGAAAACGCCGATTGGCACACGGCCGCCGAGGCCTATGGAGTCTTGGTGGCTGCGAAGTCCGCGGACGTCGATTTGTGGTTTCGTTATGCCAACGCCTTGGCACGTTCCGATCAATCCGAACGTGCGGTGTTGGCCTATCGCGAAGTACTGGCGCGCGATAAAAACTACGCCAAAGCGTGGTTCAATATGGGTATCGTACAGTTGCGCGATGCAGCCGCGAGCTTTTCGGGCATGAATACCAATGTCGACAATTCTGATCCCCTGCGCAGCCAAAGCGAGCAGATGCACCGCGATATCTCGCGTATTCTTGACAACAGCACCAGCGGTCAGGGACCGACTGCAAAAAAGCCAGGGCCCATCGCGCCATCCACCGCATCACCTGCGCCGCTGGATGAGGACCCATTAGAAAGTGACCTCCGCCGCTAAATCCGACGCTATACTCGGGCGAACAGCGTGACGATTAAGCGCCATCACGCGCATGGTTGCGATTTAGAAAAATGAAGACAGGCATGAGCACTGATGATTAACGAACTGTTCTCGATCGCCGGCAAGGTTGCTCTCATCACGGGCGGTTCACGCGGCATTGGTCTCATGATGGCGCGTGGTTATGTCGAAGCCGGCGCGCGGGTATATATTTCTTCCCGCAAAAAAGAAATCTGCGATGCGGCAGCGGCGGAATTATCTCAATTGGGCAGCTGCATTTCTCTGCCGGCCGATCTCGGCAAGATGAATGAAATCGAGCGTGTTGCTGCCGAGATTAATGCACGCGAAGATAAACTGCATATCCTGGTCAATAATGCCGGCGCGACCTGGGGTGGCACTATTGATGCGTTTCCCGAAGCAGGCTGGGATAAGGTTTTAGATCTAAATCTCAAGTCGCCGTTTTTTCTATTGCAGAAGTTGCTGCCTGCACTGGAGCGCGCGGCGTCGGTTGGCGATCCGGCGCGTGTTATCAATGTTGGCTCGGTTGATGGTTTGCACACGCCCTTATTCGAGAATTTTTCCTATGCACCGTCAAAAGCAGCGCTGCATCATTTAACCCGCATGCTCGCAGCCCATCTGGCCAAACGCCATATCAACGTCAACTGCATTGCACCCGGGCCGTTTGATACCGACATGATGCGACCGATGGTTGAAAAGATGGGCCTCGATGGTGTGACGAGCAATGTGCCGATGGGGCGCATGGGTGATGCGAAGGACGCCGCCGGTGTCGCGATTTTCCTCGCCGCGCGCGCATCGGCCTATGTGACCGGCACGGTACTGCCGGTGGATGGCGGTTTATTTGGCGCCACATAAGCGCCGTGCGTCTCTTCCCGCAGGCCCGAATTTATTCGAACCTGCCGGGAACAAGGCGGGACAGCCAACGTTTAGCGCTGATCCTCGATCACCATCGCCGCGCCTTTTTCGGCAATCATCGTCACCGGTGCATTGGTATTACCCGAAGTGATCTGCGGCATGATCGAGGCATCGATCACGCGTAGTCCGGCAAAACCGTGCACACGCAGGCGTTCATCAACTACCGCTTGTGGGTCACGCCCCATACGGCAGGTGCCGACCGGATGAAAGATGGTGGTGCCGAGGTCACCTGCTGCACGGCGTAACTCTTCTTCAGTCTCGCAGCCGGGCCCCGGGCGAAATTCTTCGGGGGCAAAAGGTGCCAGTGCTGGCGCAGCCATGATGCGACGGGTAAAACGCATGGCATCAACTGCCACGCGGATATCGTCTTCGGCCGAGAGGTAGTTGAGAGTGATGGTCGGTGCTTGAGCGGCATCGGGCGAAGCAATACGCACACTGCCGCGGCTGGCCGGACGCAAATTGCAGACCGAGGGTGTGATGGCCGGGAAGTTGTGTAAGGGCGCACCAAACTTGTCCAGGCTCAGGGGCTGCACATGCCATTCGATATTGGGCACCTCGCGGGAAGGATCACTGCGCGCAAAAGCACCGAGCTGGCTGGGTGGCATGGTCAGCGGCCCGCGCCGGCGCAGCAGGTAATCCAGTCCCATGGTCATGCGTCCCAGCAGGGAGTTGGCGCGTTCGTTCAAGGTGCGGGTATTGCGCACCTTGTACATCATGCGGATCTGCAGATGGTCGTGCAGATTGGCGCCAACCTCGGGCATCTCGTGGACGAGGTTGATGCCGTGCTGTTGCAAAAGCGCGGCGGGCCCGATGCCGGACAGTTGCAGGATCTGGGGCGAGCCGATGGCACCGGCCGTGAGTAATACTTCCCGGCGCGCGTGCACGATAGTTTCGCCAGTGCTCGGACTGCGAAATTGCACACCGCTGGCGCGCTTCACACCGTCACGGCTGTTGATGTTCAGGCCAGTGACATGGGCATGGGTAATGACCGTCAGGTTGGCCCTATGTTTGATCGGGTGGAGAAACGCCTTGGCGTTACTCCAGCGCACCCCACGGCGCTGATTCATCTGAAAATAAGCACAACCATCGTTATTGCCCCGATTGAATTCGCTAATGGACGGGATGCCGCTTTGTGCGGCGGCTTCACGCCAGGCATCGAGGATCTGCCAGCTCACCCGTCGTTCTTCGACCCGCAGTTCGCCGCTTGCGCCGTGAAACTCATCGGCACCATGCACGTAGTTTTCGGTGCGCTTGAACCACGGCAGCACATCCGCCCATGACCAGCCCGCCAAACCGAGCGCCGCCCAGTGATCGTAATCTGCAGCCTGACCGCGCATATAGATCATGGCATTGATGGAGGACGAACCACCCAGCACGCGGCCGCGGGCATAACCCAGACTGCGGCCATTTAAGCCAGGATCGGCGGTGGTTTGATAACACCAATCGGTACGCGGGTTGCCGATGGTATAGAGATAGCCGACGGGAATGTGGATCCAGAAATAATCATCCGGCCCGCCGGCCTCCAGCAACAGCACGCGTATTTTGGGATCGGCCGATAGCCGGTTGGCCAGCAGGCAGCCGGCCGAACCGGCGCCGGTGATGATGTAGTCGTAATCGTGCAAGGGTGTCAGGCCGGCGCCGGGCGTGGCCCGACGCCGTGGGCCTTTCAAATCTTATTCCGGCAGGGTGTCGCCCGAGCCACCGAATTCCTTCGGCAGATCTTTGAACTTCGGCAGGCCGTCTTTCATCGCGATCATTTTTTCGCCGTAAAACACATGCAGGCCCGGTTCGAATTTGAGCGTCGGCAGTACTGCCGCAAATACGTCTGCCATGCCCATGCCAGGATGATCGTTCATCACGTGGCCACCACAGCGGGTGCACCACTTGCGATGGCTGTTGTCGGTTTTGGCAAACGTGCCGATCAGATCAGCACCAGCGGTGATCTTGACCACGTCTTTGGGCCACAGTGCAAAACTGTTGACCGGACCGGCCGACCAGATGCGGCACGATTCACAATGGCAGATCCCCATCGCGGCAGGTGTGCCGCTCACTTCAAATTGCACAGCGCCGCAAAAGCAGCTGCCCTTGTATGTATCACTCATGTTTGATTCTCCCAACGTGTGAATGGTCGTAAGCGATCTGATGATCGCAAGGTGCCCTGCATAAGCCTGCTCGTCAAGTGACTGCGCAAGTGGTGAATCTTACGCTCGGCGGGGTTGTCCGCAGGTCCGAATAAATTCGGCGGGTTCTTAACGCAGCCAGCCTTTTTTCCAGAAATAGATCATCGGCGCTGCGACCGACGCGGTCATCAATCCCAGTGCCAGAGGATAACCCCAGCTTTGATTGAGTTCCGGCATATAACGAAAATTCATGCCGTAGATACTGGCGATCAGAGTGGGTGGCAGCAAGGCCACGCTTACGACCGAGAAGATTTTGATGATCTTGTTCTGATTGATATTGATGAAACCAACCGTCGCGTCCATGAGGAAGTTGATCTTGTCGAACAGATACGCGGTATGGGAATCGAGCGAATCGATATCGCGCAACAGTTGACGAGAAGCTTCAACCTGCTCGGGGTTCAACATACGACTGCGCAGTAAAAAGCTGACCGCGCGGCGGGTGTCCATGACATTGCGGCGTATGCGGCCATTGAGATCTTCTTCGTGCGCAATGGCGGCCAGTACTTTGCCGGCTTCTGCATCACTGACGTCGGTGGTCAGCACAGTAGCACTATGCTGTTCGAGGTTGTCATAGATCCGTTCCAGTGCATCTGCTGAATACTCGACATCGGCATCGTACAAACGCAGCAGTACGTCTTTGTCGTCGCTAATCATGGCGGGAATTCGCCGTGCGCGCAGACGCAGCAGGCGAAACACCGGCAGGTCTTCGTCGTGTACCGAAAACAGCACCTGCTTGTAGAGAATAAAGGCCACGCGCACGTTGCGCGGCATGTCGTCATCGTCAATCAGAAAGTCGGAGCGGATGTGTAATTCGCCGTTGTCTTCTTCGTAGAAGCGCGCCGATTCTTCGATGTCTTCGTCGGCGACGTCGTCGGGAATGGTCAGGCCAAAGCGCGCGGTGATCCAATCCTTTTCGGCATCGGTCGGGGCTTCGAGGTCGACCCAGATCGGGCCCGGCGGGCCAATCTCGACATGGTCGAGTGGCCCCAGCACCAAGCCGCCTTTTAAGCGGCCGTTCTCAAGTGAGAAGAGATTCAGCATGTTGGGCTCCAGGGCCTGGGCTTGGCAGGCAGCACTGCGTCGGTCATCCGGGTAGGTGGGTTGTCCGTCCTACTCCGGCCTGACACCCCGCTTGCGTGGGGCCTATGGGCGCTGGAGCAGACGGCTACCGAGGGGGATAGCAGTCCAATGGGGATCTCCGTTTATGGCGATGGTGCAATTATGTCATTGGCCACAAAAGGCCAGCAAGCCGAGCGGCTCAGGCAACCAGTGGCAAGCTATTTCATCGGCTGGGACAGGCGGCGTGCTTAAACACACCGCCGCCTTAATTGTCAGATCAGGACACGCCGCTGGCCAGCAGGTGATCCAGATACATATTGGAAAGTTTCTCCTGCACCGTGTTCTGACGCAGGCGTGCGCGCAGATTGGGGAAATCAACGGCGTCCAGCAGCTGGTCCTGGTTGTAGCAGGAATAAACAAAGCTCTCTTCGCCAGTAACTGGATCGATGTGTTTGCACAGGCACTGTGCACACACGCCCTTCATCATGCATTGCATGGGTGAATTGATTGAACCGATCGCGACATGGCCGGGCTTCAGATAGGGCGCCAGTACTTCGTGCCGTGCGCGTTTGACCGCCGCCATCATGAGATCCGATCCGATCACAATAATTTCTTCCATGGTATTGAGCGGCAGCGCCACCTCACCGAGCTTGCCGTCGGCGTAGGCAATCATGGCTTGCACGACATTGCCGACAAAGCTCTTGTCCTGGGCTCGACGCGGGCTTATGGCCACGACATCCGGCCCCGGATCAACCGCCCACACGACGATATCGGCAGCGGCTTCGATGTCGTCATGTTTGAACACATCTTGCGGCTTTTTATAACCGGCGAAATACAGCACCTTGTTGCCCGCCGCGCGCATGGCTTTGCCAATGGAAAACAACACGGCGTTGCCGAGCCCACCGCCAACCATCATCACCGTACTGTTTTGGGGGATGTGGGTAGGAGTGCCGGTGACACCCATTACAACCAAGGGGTCGCCAGGCCGGAAGCGTTGCAGCAGACGCGACGAAGTGCCCATCTCCAGCGCTATCAAAGACACCAGGCCGTGATCCTTATCCACCCAGGCACCGGTTAAGGCCAAGCCTTCCGGTGCAAGCACAGTGCCGTCCACACGGGGCGCAAAAGCTTCCGGGTTCTGTACACGATAAAACTGGCCGGGCTCAAACTTGGCCGCCGCCGCGGGGGCGTGGGCAATGACCTCGATAATGGTCGGGGTCAGGCGATTGACCGCCACCACCGTCGCGATAAAAGCTTCATCCAAGCGCGCGACAAAATGCCGCAAATCAACTTCACGCAAGGGTTGGTCGTCGGCGTTGAGTGCGGCGATGTGGTCTTTGAATAGTTCGACGATATAGGGATACCCGTCTTTGGCGCTGGCCATCGCCTTCACCACGTTGCCGGCATAAACCGGATGGTTGTCGCCATAGAAGGTTACAAAGCGACCGTCACGCTGATACGAAGTGAACGGCGAGGGCAGCCCAAGTTTCGGGATCAGAGAGCCTTCGGCGGCGGTGAGTTTGCCCTCGACTGGTTCGTAGCGACGGAAAAACTTGCCATCGAGATCAAAAGTGCCCGGATGTTCCTGTTCGTAAATGATATTGGGTGAAGTGCCCGCCGCCACAAACAAGGCCTTCAAGGGCAGTTCAAGTTCGCTCTCGCCCTTGCCACGGGAAAAGCGCACCGACTTCAGCGCGCCGAACTCATCGGCATAGGCTTCTTCAGGGTTCATACCGGTGGCGATGTAAATGCCTTCCTGCAAAGCCTCGTTAACTTCTTCGTGGTTTTGACGATACGCCGGCGAGTCGTTCAGGCTCTTGCGATAAAACAAGGTGACACCACCCCAGCGCTTAACCAGCGGTGCGAAGTCTGGCAGTTCGCAGGCCTTGGCCGCCCGTTCGCGCTCGTTGCGTACGGCCTGACCATGGCTGAGGAATTCATCGAGCATGCCGAGCTCTTCGGCGTCGTATTTGGCGCGGACCGCAGCCACGCCCAAGTCTGTGCACAGGCTCTCATAACGATGCAGCGTCTTCTCGACCTGGCGCGGGTAATAGGCCATGACTTCAGTGGCGGTATCGACCGCCGTCAGACCACCACCAATGACGCCAGCCGGCAGGCGCACCTGCAGGTTGGCCAGCGAACTGTGTTTGGCCGCACCGGTCAGCTGCAGACCCATGAGGAAGTCCGATGCCTTGCGAATACCACGGATCAGATTGTTCTTCAGGCCGATGATCGATGGCTTGCCAGCGCCGGTCGCAAGCGCGACATGATCAAAACCAAAGTCCCACGCATCGTCCAGATTCAAGCTGCCACCAAAACGCACGCCACCATAAGCGCGGAACGTGCGTCGACGCAGTAAGGTCAAGTAAATCACCTTGAGAAAGTTTTTATCCCAGCGCACGGTGATGCCGTATTCTGCAACACCACCAAAGCCGTTATTGATGCGCTTGTCGAGGTCGTCATAGAGCAGGGCGAAGTCGCGCACCGGTTCAGGTGGCGCGGTTGCACTACCCGTCAGATACGCGGGTAATGGCTCGACTTTAAGCGCGTCGATGCCGACCACCGCGAAACCTTCCTGCAGCAGGTAGTGGGCGAGGGTATAACCGGCCGGGCCCAAACCCACCACCATCACCTTCTTGCCGTTGTAGGGCTGCAAGTGCGGACGTTTAACGTTAAGTGGGTTCCAGCGCGTGAGCAGGGCATAGATTTCAAAACCCCACGGCAGGTTCAACACATCGGTCAAGACATTGGTTTCGATCTGCGGAATGTTGACCGGCTCAGTTTTCTGGTAGATGCAGCCTTTCATGCAGTCGTTGCAGATACGGTGGCCAGTGCCGGGGCACATCGGGTTGTCGATCACAATCAGTGCGAGCGCGCCGATGTTGTCACCCTGGCGCTTGACGATATGCATCTCGGAGATTTTTTCACTCAAGGGGCAGCCGGTAACCGGCACGCCCAGGGCGTTGGTCTTGAAGCCGCCTTCTTTTTTGTTTGGCATGCCCTTCGAGCAAGTGTCGTTGTCGCGATCATGGCAGTAGATGCAGTGGTCTACTTCGTAGAGCACACGGCGCTGGCCGTAACGGGGGTCTGTGAGTGCAAAACCATCACGACGACGACGGTGCTGGTCTTGCGCCGCCCAGGCTTTATAACCACCGCGATCAAATTCCGGATGGTGTACCAGATGCTGAACATCGGTTTTGGCCGGTTGTTTGAACGTTACCCAGGCATTGCTGGCGGCGGGATGGAAATTGTCATCGGACTGGACCGTCAGGCACCACTGTTCCAGTGCCAGGCGCGCGGCGCCGACGAGCGCGGCATCATCGCGCAGTGACGACCACGGCGGGTGTGCGCGCAAGCCGGCGAGAAAGACCTTGCTCGGTAGCTCAGCGCTCAGCAGGCCCGCGGCGCGCGCCGTCAGGTATTCTTCATCGTGCACCAGGCGGGCGCCATCGCGGGCCGCATCACGCAGGGCGACAACAGCCGCCTGCAGCGCACTGCGCTCAAAACTGGCGACATCAATCCCTTTATATTTTTTCGCGAGCGGCTCGATGAACTTATTGCGAAAACCGAGCACGGTTTGATCTTCGTCGCGAATCATCGCCCCTTGTGCGTCCCATGCCGCTTCGATGCGGAACAACCGCGCAAGAAAGCCACCCAGATGGGGCGCGGCATCGGCCAGCACAAAGGAGATCTCTTCCGGTGTCATACCTTCGCCCTGTCCCGCACGATAGGTCGCGAGGCGCGCGCCGATGCTGGCGTCGCGTGCGGCGAGGAACGCATCGAAGGTGGCCGTCAGGCGCGCGAGGGCCTGCGGCTCGTAGAGATCGGGATAGGTGAAACCCGGAATGCCAAGGGTCAGGGTGGCCGATGCCGGGCCGTGGTTCATGTCGTTCATTACGCAGCGTGCCTGCCGATTAAAGTGTTGAAGAGTAAAGTCCCGCACCACACAGCAGTCACTGGCTCAGTGCAGTCTGCGGGCGGGGCCGGGTTGACTGACTGGCAGATGCCGTAGTGCGGGGCGCTATTGTATGTGTGAATGGCGCGCTGTGCAGCGGCAGTCAGTGCGCCCGGCATCAGGCCTAGGGATAAATCACCAGGGTGCGCGCCTCGATGCTCTCGCGCGGCTGAGTGCCGAGAGGCGCGGCGGGATTGTTGAAGCCGGTGTGGGGTGTATAGCTGGCCCGGCCGTCTTCCGACGAATCCCAGTTTTTGAGCAACAGCACCTCGCTGGGCTGCATGTCTTTGGCGTAATACCAGCGATGTTTCGGGTTGTAGACCAACGAATAGATTTCGCCGCTATGACGCGGATGTTCGAGATCGTCCTCACCAAAATGATGAATGTCTGTGCCTATCAAGTCGGCACGGGCTACGCTGCGCGCGTCGCAGACGGCCAACGGCACATCCTGCACGGGGCCGATGATCGGGCGCCAGACATTGATCAGCGCCATGCGCTGATTACCATCAGTGGGGCGACCGGCATCGCGCAGGATCTCGCGGGCGCGGCGTGGGCCGGAATTGGCGGTGTAATCATCATGGGCGGCATCAACCGGCATACGCACTCCGGGCTGGCCTTGGGCAACACGCACCGCACTGCGTTGATTGTGATCAAAAACCACCACGTCCAGGGCGCCCAATACCCGCCGCAGGAGATCGACAACTTCCGGGTAGTAGCGGCTGCGCACTTCTTCGTCGTTATAAAAATCCACGATCGTCGACGGCGCATGCAAGAGTTCAAAACCGGCAGTGTCGACACTCGGCGCCGGCGCCATCTGGCGGCAATCATGGATAGGCAAAGCGTGATGTTCCAGCGGTGGGCGCACCAAGGCGCGCCCGCAGTTGGGTGGATAGATCAGATGCTGGGCACGCCCCTCGCCTGCTACCAGGTAGGCAAGCGGTGCGATGAGGCAGGTATCGGTGTTGGGCATGGTGAAGGTTTCTCCTGGGCGGCGCGTATCGCGCTCATAGATGTTGAATAAACCAGTCGCAAGCGGCCTGACTCGACTGTGTAAACGCTTCGATATAAGGGCGATAGTGATGACCGGGGATCAGCAGCAGCCGCTTGGGCTCATGGGCGGCAGCATAGGCAGCTAACGCAATGGAAGTGGGTGTGATGGTGTCTGCGCTGGCCACGATCATCAGCAACGGGGTCGGTGTTACACGCGCGATGGCGTCCAATGCATCGTAATCGAGTCGCAGCTCCAGCGAGCGCACCGTCACGGTGTTAGACCATTGGGCGCGCCCGCTGGCAAGGTAATGATTAAAATAGGCACAGCTCAAACGCGTGGCACTGTGCGGTGCTTTGGTCTCATCGTCGCTGCATACGCTGGTCAAGCTTGGAGCGTTGCCTGCGGCCAGTGCACAGCGTTCGGTTTCAAGCATCTGCTCAAAGTCACGACGGCCCTCAAGCGGCATCACCAGATCCATGGTTGCCACAGCATGCAGATAGGGCACCTGACTGACCACACACTTGATGCGGCGGTCGAGTGCGGCGGCGATGATCACCAGCCCGCCGGTATAACTGGTGCCCCATACACCAATGCGGTGCGGGTCGATGCCCGGCAGGCTACGCGCAAAAGTAACTGCGTAGCTGTAGTCGCGACGTTGTGCGACCGGGTCTATTTCCTGACGCGGCAGTCCTTCGCTCGCGCCCAGATTGCGGTTGTCGTAAACCAGCACGGCCAGCCCGGCGGCGCAGAAAGTTTGAGCGTAATCGTCCAGCCCCATCTCCTTCACCGCACTAAAGCCGTGGGCCATCACCACCAGTGGGTGGGGGCCAGTTTGCTCAGGTCGATAGAGCCAGCCGTGCAGGCGCACGCCGTTGGCGTCGAAGTTGATATTGGACCGCATGGCCTCCCCCGAGGCAAAAGCTCGTCCCGATACTAACAAGCTGCCATCGCGCTTGAAAATCGGCTGGCGCTTGTTAAGGATGATGGTATTACGCAACAGGAGCAGGAAGTGATGAGCGAAGATATGACCGGCGGCTGTTTATGTGGCGCGGTACGCTACCGGTGTCAGGGCGAGCCCAGCAGTATGGGTCTGTGTCAATGCGAACGCTGCCAGCGCCAGTCGGGCTCTGCTTTTTTGATTGCAACCGTGTTTGCGCGGGACGCGGTAACTTTTGAGCAGGGTGAATTGCGTACTTACGCGTCTTTTGACGAAGAGGGCATCGGGCTTTATCGGCATTTCTGCCCGGATTGTGGCTCGGCCATCATGATCACGTTGGACCGTTATCCCGGCATCCGCTCGATGATGGGCGGCACCCTGGACGACAAAACCCGCATCAAGCCAACTTTCAGTCTGTGGTGCTCACGCGCACAGCCGTGGCTGATCCTGCCCGAGGGCATCCGCTTGCATGCGGATTATCCCAATGGTTTGATTGCCTGAGGGTAGGCGGCGGGAAGGCCGAAAAAGTTGAATGGGCGAGGGCGGGCTGGCCAAGGCCGAGGCGGCGCTCTATCGCCGCCACAGCGTGTTCAGGACTTTTTGCCGTCAAAAGTACAGCCGTAGTGAATGGCCCCGTCGTGAGCGTCGCGACGTCGGATCTGTGCCGGCCACACCGTCTGCTCGCGGTCATGCATAGGCAGCGCCAGCGCGATGCCCTCACGCATGAAGGCATCTGTGCGGGTATCAACCACGAAGCCTACCCCTTTGCTTGAGTGGTCACGCAGCAATAAATCAATGATGGCGTCTGCTTCGCCGGCTGCATTCAAAACCAGTGCACTCATCTTGTCGTTGCCTGGTTGCGCGCTGCGGCGCAGATCTTCGCGACGATTAAACACCCGGAAAAAATCGGCTGTCATGCCGTCGCCAAGATTGGGCACATCGCTGAAGCTGATAGCCACCACACGCTGTGCACCACGCTCGAAGCTGCACACCACCCGGCCGGCAATTGCAGCGGAGTTGCCCATACTGGCGGACCGGAT
>JAYUQF010000235.1:0-12635 GCA_043756885.1 Pseudomonadota bacterium | reverse complement strand
GCAGGCGCGGCAATGCAGCCGAACGTGACGCAAACGTTATTCCGTTAATCGATGTCGTGTTTATTCTCATCCTGTATTTCATGCTGGCCGGCAGCCTGGACCAGGAACTGATCGAGGCCCTGACCCCACCCCAGTCGAAGAGTCTGCAACCGCCGCCGACCAAGGTACCCTATGTCGTGGTCGACAAAAATGGCAAAGTGACCTACGCCAAGGCCGTGCACGACGACACGAGCTTGGCGAGCGCGTTGAACGACAACGGCCATCCGCCGCCCAAGCTTGCGCTGCATGCTGACGCCGAGGCGGACGCCGGCCGCGTCGCGGACGTGATCGCGATCATCGGTCGAGCCGGGGTCGGCGATTTGTCGCTGATTACGCGCCCGGCCACCGCCCGTCGCTGATCGAATCCACGTCTGTCGCCGGCCGCGATGCGGCTTTCTTCTGTCATGAACACGCATTTAAGTACCCTGCCACGCACTGCGGCTGTCGCGATCGTCACGGCCAGTGTGCGCCATGCCTGGCTGGTGCTGGTCGCGAGTATCGCCCTGACCGTTTTTGCGGGCTGGTACACCGTCGGCCATGTGGCCATCGATACCGATACGAGCAAAATGCTCGATCCCGATCTGCCCCACATGCGTGCGAGCGACGCACTGGATGCCGCCTTTCCGCGCCTGCCCGGCGACGTCGTGGTGTACACCGAATCCGCACATGCGGGCCAGGCCGAAGACGCGGCCGATGAGCTCGCGCGCCGTCTGCGCGCGCGCACCGACATCGCCCAAGCTATTGCTCAGCCTGGCGGCGGTGAGTTTTTTTCGCGCAACGGCCTGCTTTATCTCAGTACCGATGAGCTGTGGGATCTAGCGGACCGCCTGACCACTGCCGAGCCTCTACTCGGCGCGCTGGCCAGCAATCCCAGTCTGGCGGGGCTGCTAGACGCGCTATCGCTCGGTCTGCAGGGCGAACTCGATGACGCTCAGCGCACACAACTGGCTGCTATGTTCGACAAGCTCAGTAACGCTATTGAAGCTTACGATCGCGGTCAAGCCGAGGCTGTGCATTGGCGCGATGAATTGTTTGCCGACCTAGGCGGCGCCGGACCTCGTCGCGCATTTGTGCTGATCGATCCCGCCTTAAACGGCGACAGCTTCCGTCCGACCGAAAACGCCATCGCTCAACTGCATACCCTGTTGGCACAGATCGCGCCGGCTTTTGCCGACGTGCAATTCAAAGTGACAGGTAGCGAAGCCATGGACGGCGAAGAACTGGTGACCGTGACGCAGGATGCTGCGC
Source organism: Pseudomonadota bacterium (assembly GCA_043756885.1). Taxonomy (GTDB): domain Bacteria; phylum Pseudomonadota; class Gammaproteobacteria; genus JADJYF01. The sequence continues at coordinate 11,348 of JAYUQF010000235.1, read as the reverse complement.
TGACCACCAGCTTGTCCTTTCTCGCCGTTGCGCTGGTGTTGATCTGGGGCCTGAACGCGGCGGGCTTGGTGGTGGCCGTATTGGTCACGCTGGCCTGCGGGCTGGTCTGGACTGCGGCTTTTGCGACCATTTTTGTCGGCAGTCTGAATCTGATCTCGGTGTGTTTTGCAGTGCTCTTTATCGGCATGGGAGTCGACTTCGGCATCCAATATGCGATGCGCTATCGTGAAGAGCTGGTGACCGGTCCGCAGCGCGCGTTGGCCCTGGCGAGCGCCGCGCAGGGTGCCGGTGGCGCCTTGGTACTGGCGGCGGTGGGCGCCGCTATCTGCTTCTTCGCCTTTGTTCCAACCAGCTATCTCGGCCTGGCCCAACTCGGCGTGATCGCGGGCTTCAGCATGGGCGTGGCACTGATTGCTAATCTCACCGTTCTGCCGGCGCTGCTCAGCCTGCTGCCCGCGCCGCGTCCGTTGACGCGCCGTGCACAGCGCGCGGGTCAGGCACGCAGTGGCGGATTGGCGCGTTTTGTTGACCGTTGGCAACGAAGCATCGTGGTGTTTGCACTGCTGGCGGTGGTGAGCGGTGTACTGCTGTTGCCGCAGGTCGAATTTGATCTCAATCCGCTGAATCTGAAAGATCCCCACAGTCCGGCGGTCGAAGCCTGGCAGCGCTTGGCTACCAGCGCCGACAGTTCGCCCTACACGGCCGACGTGCTGACGGCGTCGCTGGACGATGCAGTAAAACGTGCCGCTCGTCTGCGCGAATTGAAAGAAGTTGATAAAGCCGTGACGCTGGCCGATTACGTGCCCACCGAACAAAGCGAAAAACTCGAAATTATCGATGGCATGCGCGCGTCGTCTGGCGCCCTGCTGGGGGGCAACGTCAGCGCCGCGGCGCCATCGATCGATACGGAAGTCGCCGCGATTGATCGTCTGTTGGCGCGCATCGCTGCCAGCGAGCCGACGCTGGGCCAAGGTGATTTAAAAATTAGCGCCACGCGCTTGACCCAGTCGTTTGGGCAATTGCGCTCACGCAGCGACTGGCCGCAGCAAAGCCTGCCCGACGTGCGTGCCTTGCTGCTCGGCGATTTACCGCAGGCGATCACGCGCCTGCGGCGACTGCTGCAGGCCGGGCCGGTAACTTTACAAGACATCCCCACCGATACCGCACAACGGTATGTGGCCGCCGATGGGCGCGCACGCATCGAAATCCATCCCCGTGAAGACCTGAACGACAACGCTGCCATGCGCCGCTTTGCGGCGGCGGTCACCACCGTGGAAGCGCAAGCCACAGGTGCGCCGATGGAACTGGTGGCGGGCAGTCACGCCGTGATCAGGGCGTGTGTCGAAGCCTCGGTGCTGGCCTTGGTGCTGACCATCATCATGCATATTTTTGTCTTGACCGGTGTGCTCGACGCGGTGTTGGTCGCAGCGCCGCTGGTGCTGGCCATGTTGCTGACCGTCACGACCTCGGTGTTATGGGGTATCCCGCTCAACTTTGCCAACATCATCGCGCTGCCGCTATTGATCGGACTGAACAATGCCTACGGTGCTTACCTTGTCATGCGCCGCAACCATGCCCGCGACATCCATCACTTGCTTGATACCAGTACGCCGCGCGCAGTGTTATTCAGTGGCCTGACGGCGGTCGCCTCGTTTGGCACCCTGGCGGCCTCGAAACACCCGGGCATGGCGGGCATGGGCGTGCTCATTGCGTTGTCACTGAGTTATGCACTGCTCTGTGCATTGATAGTTCTGCCGGCGCTTATGGCGTTACTTGAACGCCGTCGTTCGATGTCTACCTGAGGACGGGATGGGCCTTATCTACTGGAAAGCGGTGGTGCTGGGTCTGGTTGAGGGCTTGACCGAATTCCTGCCTATTTCGTCGACCGGTCACCTCATCCTGGCGGCCGCGTTGCTGGATTTTAACGATGCCAAGGGGCAGGTTTTTCAACTGGTGATCCAGACCGGCGCGATGCTGGCGGTGATATGGGAATTTCGTGTTCGTTTCAGGAGCGTGCTGGCGGGGCTCGGTCGTGAAGCACAGGCTAACCGCTTTGCGCTCAACGTCGCAGTGGCATTTCTGCCGGCCGCAGTGCTGGGTTTGGCCTTCGGCAAATATATCAAAGCGAGCTTGTTCAAGCCGGTGCCGGTCGCGATTGCATTCATCGTCGGTGGCCTGGTCATCTTATGGGCGGAGCGGCGCGATCACCGCATCCGCTGTGAGACGGTTGATGACATGGGCATCGCTGACGCGCTTAAGATAGGCCTCGCCCAGGCCTTTGCACTGATCCCGGGCACGTCGCGGTCGGGCGCCACCATTATCGGTGGGCTGCTGTTTGGGCTCTCGCGTCGCGCCGCAACGGAGTTTTCGTTTTTTCTCGCCGTACCGACCCTGCTGGCGGCCGGTGCTTATGACTTGATCAAACATCGCGCCCTGTTCGCCTGGCCCGACCTGGGACTGTTCACTGTCGGACTTACCGTGTCGTTTGTGTCGGCCTTTGTCTGTATTCGGTGGCTGCTGCGTTATGTGATGCGCCACGACTTCACACCCTTCGCCTGGTACCGCATTGTGTTTGGTGTGGTGGTCTTGCTGACCGCTCAGACGGGCTTGGTCGACTGGACAGCGGGTTGATCGGCTGTGAAAAAAGACCGTTGAGCACTTGTTGAAACTGTCGACTGCTCGTCATTTTCATGTCACATGCTTGGTTCACGATAGGTTCAGTCCTGCGCTGGTCGTGACAGAAGTGCGCGCCGGACGGTAAAACCGCCACCGTGGAGCGAATGAAAATGGACGACGTTGTCGAAGATCTCTGCGCTGCCGTGCGCCGACATGAGACCGCGCTAAGCGCCGTGGGTGCACCGGGTCATCGTGTCACGCCGGATGAAGTGCAACGGCTCGAACACATGCTCGAATGCTGCGAACAATGGTTGCGCCTATTACACGCCAACGACGCTTTGGCGCGCAGTCGGGCCGGTTCACCGCAACCTTCCATTCGCTATCCGGCCCGTCACGCGTCACCCGTCGGCCCCGTCACGAGCACCAAGGGTCACATCCTGCGCGCGTCCTGAGTGTTGCGCGGATGCGCCCAGCGTGACGCAGTGGTGCCGAATGCGGGCCGAGCGCCCGTCAAGCGACCCGCTGCGCTACCCCAGCACGCCGCGTGCGCGTAGCTCTGTGACAATCAACGCAGCCGCTTGCTCGGTTGTGCAGGCAGTTGTATCGATGTGGATCTCGGCCGCCTCCGGTGGCTCGTAGGGTGAGTCTAAACCGGTGAAATTGCGTATCTCACCGGCGCGCGCTTTGGCATAAAGGCCTTTCACGTCACGCCCTTCGGCTACCGCCAGCGGTGTGTCGACAAAAACTTCTATGAATTCCCCGGCCTCAAGCAGGTCCCGCGCCGACTGCCGTTCGCTGCGAAACGGTGAGATGAACGCGGTCAGCACAATCAGACCGGCATCCACCATAAGCTTCACGACTTCTGCGACCCGGCGAATGTTCTCCACCCGGTCGGCATCACCAAAGCCCAGATCCTTGCACAGGCCGTGACGCACATTGTCCCCATCGAGCACGTAGGTGTGATGGCCAAGCGCATAGAGCTGCTTTTCAACCAGATTGGCGATACTCGATTTGCCCGCACCGGACAAACCGGTGAACCACAGGCAACAGGGCCGCTGGCGTTTAATCTCGGCATGCGCCGCTTTATTGATGTCCAACGCTTGCCACTGCACGTTGTGTGAGCGATGCAAAGCAAAGTGCAGCATGCCGGCACCGACGGTGTTGTTGCTCATGCGGTCGATGAGGATGAAACCGCCGCTATCACGGTTTTCACGGTAGGGGTCGAAAGCGATCGCGCGGTCGAGCTCCAGCTCTACCACGCCAATTTCGTTGAGCAGCAATTGTTCGGCGGCAACATGCTCCATGGACTCGATGTTAAGTTTATGTTTGATCGGAGCGACGGTAGCGGTGACAGTTTTGCAACCAATCTTGAGCAGGTAGTTACGACCCCGCAGCAGTGGCTGGTCGCTCATCCACACCACGGTCGCTTCAAATTGATCAGCGGCCAGGGCTGGATGCTCGGCGCTGGATATGACGTCGCCGCGCGAGGCATCTACTTCGTCGGTTAGCGTCAAAGTGACTGACTGATTGGCAAACGCTTCGCTCAGGTCGCCATCGGCAGTAACAATGCGTGACACCGTGGTGCTGCGACCCGAGGGCATCACCACCACCGCATCACCAGCGCGAATGCTCCCGCCCGTGATGGTGCCGGCAAAACCGCGAAAATCCAGATGGGGTCGGTTGACCCATTGTACCGGCATGCGGAAAGGCTGTTTCTGCAAGCGCATCTCGTCTATCTCAATGGTTTCGAGCAGCGTCATGAGCGGCGCCGCGGTATACCAAGGTGTATTGGCACTCGCTGTGGTGATGTTGTCACCGCGCACGCCGGAGATCGGAATCGCATGGATGTCGTGCAGGCCAATGTGAGCGGCCAGTTGGCGGTATTCGCGCTCGATACGCACGAAGGTGTCGTGATCGTAGTTGACCAAGTCCATCTTATTGATGGCGAGGATCACGTGTTGAATGCCGAGCAGGCTCACCAGATAACTGTGGCGCCGGGTCTGGGGTAAAAGACCTTTACGCGCGTCGATCAGAATAATAGCTAGGTCGGCGGTCGAGGCGCCGGTCACCATATTGCGCGTGTACTGCTCGTGGCCGGGGGTGTCGGCGACAATAAATTTGCGCTTGTCGGTCGAAAAGAAGCGATAGGCAACATCGATGGTAATGCCCTGCTCACGTTCAGCGCTGAGGCCGTCAAGCAGTAAGGCATAGTCAATTTCGCCGCCGCGTGTGCCAACCCGGCGCGAATCGGCCTCCAGCGCTGCGAGCTGATCTTCGAACAGCATTTTGGACTCATATAGCAGCCGCCCGATCAGGGTGCTTTTGCCGTCGTCAACGCTGCCACAGGTGATGAAACGCAACAGGCCCTTGGTTTCGTGGGCTTTCAGGTAGGCGTTTATGTCGGTATCGATGAGTTCGGATATGTGGGCCATTAGAAATACCCCTCCTGCTTTTTTTTCTCCATCGAGCCGGCCTCATCATGATCGATCAGTCGGCCCTGGCGCTCAGAGGTGGTCGCCAGGAGCATCTCCTGAATGATCTGCGGCAGGGTGGTGGCTTGTGACTCCACTGCGCCGCTCAGGGGATAACAGCCCAAGGTGCGAAATCGCACGCTTTTCATCTGGGGCTGTTCGCCGGGTTTGAGCGGCAAACGATCGTCATCGACCATGATTAACATGCCATCACGTTCGACCACCGGGCGTGGTGCGGAAAAATACAAAGGCACGATGGCGATGTTCTCCAGATGGATGTACTGCCACACGTCGAGTTCGGTCCAGTTCGAGATGGGAAAAACGCGCATGCTTTCGCCACGGGCTTTGCGCGTGTTGTAGACCCGCCAGAGTTCCGGGCGCTGATTTTTGGGATCCCAGTGCTGTTGCACAGTGCGAAAAGAAAAGATGCGCTCCTTGGCGCGAGACTTTTCCTCGTCGCGCCGGGCGCCACCAAAGGCGACATCAAAATCATGCTGAGCCAAAGCCTGTTTGAGGCCCTGGGTTTTCCACATATCGGTATGTACCTGGGAGCCGTGATCAAAAGGGTTGATACCTAACGCTTTGGCTTCCGGATTTTGATGGATGAGCAACTCCATGCCGGCTTGCTCTGCTGCCTGCGCGCGCATTGCATACATGTCGCGGAACTTCCAAGTGGTGTCAACATGCAGCAGCGGAAACGGCGGTGGCGCCGGATAGAAGGCCTTGCGCGCCAGATGCAACATACAGGCACTGTCTTTACCGATGGAATAGAGCATGACCGGCTTAGCGGTCTCAGCCACCACCTCGCGCATGATGTGGATGCTCTCGGCTTCGAGGCGTTGCAGGTGGGTAAGTGATTTCATATTTATGCGTTTCTCGACGAGGGGTTAAGCGCTAACGATGGGCGCCTGAGCATTGCGACGAGTCCAGCTCTTGAGGCAACAGACGGCGGTTAATGCCCAATTTGCGCATTCGTGCGCGTAGCGTGTGGGGATTAATGTCCAGCAGACGGGCGGCGCCATCCGGGCCTTCAATGCGCCCGCGGGTGGTGACCAGCGCGTGTTCTATGTGCAGTCGCATCGCTGCATCGAGCGTCACGATGCCACCCGCCCGCTGCGGCGCCGGCGCGGTGGTTACGCGCGTCGTGCTGGTGTGCGTCAGGTAATTCGGCACGATACCCAGCGCGGTCGCAACCTGCAGGTGGTGACCGTCACCAAGGATCGCGGCGCGGTCCATGACCGCCGCCAGTTCGCGCGCATTGCCGGGCCAATCATAAGCGGTGAGTAGGTCCATATCCGCTGTATTCGGCAGTTGTAAACGCAGGCCGAAGCGCCGCGCCGCCCGACGCGCAAAATGTGCCGCCAGCGCCGGTATATCCGCCGGGCGTTCGCGTAACGGTGGGAGCACGATGGGAAAAGTCGCAAGGCGATACCACAGATCTTCGCGAAACAAGCCGTCCTGAATCAGCAGCGGTAGATCGCGATGGGTGGCGGCAACAATCCTGACGTCGAGTTTAATGTCGTCCTCGCCGCCGACGCGACGAATCAGGCCGTCTTGCAATACACGTAGCAGTCGCACTTGGGCGGGCGGCGGCAGATCGCCAATCTCGTCTAATAACAAAGTGCCACGATCAGCACGTTCGAACCAGCCTCGCCGTTGGCTGGTGGCGCCGGTGAAACTACCCCGCTCGTGACCGAATAATTCCGAATCGAGCAGTTCCGGTGGGATAGCGCCGCAATTGACGCGTATGAAGGGCGCCTCACGGCGAGGCGAGCGTAGATGGATTTCGCGCGCGACCATTTCTTTGCCTGCGCCAGTCTCGCCGAGGAGCAGGACCGGCACGTCGCTTTTGGCGACCAGCGTAACGCGCTCAAACACAGCTTTGAGTCCGCCGTCGCTGCCCACCAACTCGTCGAGCCCGGGTCCAATGCCGAGGCGCGAACGCAAACGCGCGGATTCAGCTTCGGCTGCGTTACGCAAGGTCGCGAGCTCGTGCATTCGCATATGGGTGGTTAGCGCAGCGGCAAAGGGGTCAAGCAATGCGGCGAAACGTTCCCGGGCGAGGGCGGTGAATGGCAGCGTATCTTCCTGCACGGCGATCAAGAGCCCAAGCCCACCTTGATCATCGGCGAGTCCACCGATCAGGCATTCACCTTGCCCGATATTTGTTAGCGCGCGCAGCACCAGTGGCTCGCTGCTGCCCAGTTCGCTGCGGGTTTGCACGCGACGTTGGTCCGCCCAGCGTTGCAGGCGCCCCAGTTGGTCCGCACTGAGCACCACGGGCTCGGTCGTCGGCTCATCGCTCGCGCTATCTGCCTGCGTAAATACCCCCGGCAGCGTGCGATCGAAAACACGCACCTGCAGGCGGAAAGCTGGCCACAGGCCGTGCACGGGTGACGCCATCGCCGCCATCGCCGCGCCCAGGGAGGAATGGCGGACGGCCTCGCGCCACACCGCCAATAAGCTCGCTTGAATGTCTGAATCCGTCATATTTACTGATATAGACAGCTTATTTGCTCTAAAACCGTTAAATAAGACGGTATTGAATGTATGCGACAGGTAACTGATTGTCTTTGTAAATTATTTCCTAATGGCACTAAAAGTGCAATTAATATTCTATTTAAGAATCTGTCGGGCAACGTCAATCCGTAAAACGCCTTTTTCAGACCGCGTGCCGGGCAACCGGCAGTGTCATTACGAAGCCACCCCCTAAAAAAGCTGTTGAATGAAAACATTCGCTTCATTACTGACCGCGCTGATGTTGTTGACCGTCCAGCCCACCGACGCCGCTACGCCGCCAGTCGATATGGCCGCCGAGCTCGCCGCGTTGAAAGCGCGCGTGCAACAACTTGAAGCGGCTTTGGCAGTACAGTCTGCGCACCGCCCAGGACTGTTGGCACCTGCACCGGCGTTGGATCAAAAAGTTGCCGCTATCGAGCGTCGCCTCGAAGTTCAGGCAGAAGAAGCCACCACCAATCGGATCAAAACACCGGCACTCACCCTGGGCGAAAAAGGCTTGGCGGTGTCTACACCCGATGGCACATTCGAATTGGTCCTGCGTGGCCTTGTGCAGTTCGATGGTCGCTTCTGGTTTGCCGACAACGGCGATGACAATAGCGACTCGCTACTGTTACGGCGCGCACGTGTGAATATCGAAGGCGCCGTATATAAGAATTTTTATTACCGCCTGCTGCAGGAATTTGCCGGTCCCACGGCGACGCTGCTGGACGGCTATGGCGAATGGCGTCAGTTTCCATTTGCGCGTCCCGGCTTTGGCAAGATGAAGACGCCGCTTGGTCTCGAGTTCGCCGCCTCGGCTGCCGACCTCGGATTTATCGAACGTGGCCTGCCGCGCAATCTCATCCCGAATCGTGATTACGGTGTGACGCTGACGGGCGACCTGTTCGGCGAGCGCGTGAGCTACACCATCGGTGCTTTTAATGGCGTGCCGGATCTCGCCAATACCGGCGGCGCAGACAATAACGACGATAAGGACTTTGTGGGTCGGCTGTTCGCGCTGCCTTGCAAAACTCACTATGGCCCTTTGCAGGGGCTCGGCGTTGGAATATCGGGCAGCTACGGCAAGGAGAAGTTTTCGCTTTCTTCCAATGCAGTCACGCCGGCGCTCGGCAGCTACGTCACACCCGCTCAACAGCGCTTTTTTCGCTACCACAGCACCGGCACGAGCACTAACGTGGTTGCGGCTGACGGTAAAACGGTTACGGTGCCGCTCAGCACTGCTTTGGCCAATACCACCGTCGCCGATGGTACGCGCTACCGGGTCATGCCCATGGCCTACTGGTATTGGCGTCAGTTCGGTCTGCTTGGCGAGTATGTTGAGTCGGCCCAGGAAGTCGCGCTCAATGCCCGTCGCGACACGCTCGCCAATGACGCCTGGCAGTTACAGGGTTACTGGGTGCTGAGCGGTGAAGACGCGAGTTATCGAGGTGTGAAACCGGCGCGTAATTTCGACCCGCTGAGTGGCGGCGGGGGCGCGTGGGAGCTGGTCGCGCGCTTCAGTGACCTGAAAATAGACAAGGACGCTTTTCGAGGTGTGAGCGCCGCTGGTGCCGGTACGGCCTTCGCTGATCCGCGACAGTCTGCCCAACGGGCCACTGCCTGGGCGCTGGGCGTGAACTGGTATTTGAATCGCAACTTCAAACTCAATCTGAATTACGAGAACACGTGGTTCAACGGCGGTGGTGGTGGTAGCGCCCGTGCGCCGCTCGACCGCGAGACCGAGCGTGTGCTCTTAACGCGCTTTCAGATCGCCTACTAATTTATTTTGTCACCCGCGGAACATCACCTCATGAAAAACATTCTTTCCCTGACGCTGTCCGTCATCGTGTTGTCCTTGACACTCAAGGCGCAGGCCGAGCTCACGCTATTGAATGTGTCTTACGACCCGACCCGCGAGCTGTACCAGGAGTACAACACGGCCTTTGTCAAACACTGGAAGGGCCAGGGCGGCGAGGCCGTCACCATCAATCAATCCCATGGTGGTTCGGGCAAGCAGGCCCGCGCGGTCATCGACGGCCTCGAAGCCGACGTCGTGACCCTGGCGCTGGCCTACGATATCGCCGCCATTGCCGAGAGATCAGGCCTTTTGGCTAAGGACTGGCAAAACGCCTATCCCGATCGCAGTGCGCCTTATACCTCGACCATCGTCTTGCTGGTGCGCAAGGGTAATCCCAAGGCCATCAAGGACTGGGATGATTTGGTGCGCAAGGATGTTGTGGTGATCTCACCGAACCCCAAAACGTCGGGCGGTGCGCGGTGGAATTATTTAGCCGCCTGGGCCTATGCCAAGCACAAGCTGGGCTCCGATGCCGCGGCCCAGGACTTCGTGAAAAAGCTGTTCCGCAATGTGGCCGTACTCGATACCGGCGCGCGCGGTGCTACCACTACCTTTGTCGAGCGTGGTATCGGCGATGTGTTGGTGGCGTGGGAAAACGAGGCTTATCTCGCCGTCAAGGAACTCGGCCCCGAGCAGTTCGAAATCATTGTGCCGAGCTTGAGCATGCTCGCCGAGCCGCCGGTTGCGGTGGTGTCTAAAGTTGCTGATCGGCATGGTGCACTGAAAGTTGCGCAGGCTTACGTGGACTATCTCTACAGCAAAGAAGGCCAGGAAATTGCGGGGCGAAACTTTTACCGCCCACGCGACAGGGAAGTCGCATCAAAATTCGCCGGCGTGTTCAAGAGCACGACGTTGGTGACGGTCGACCAGGAATTTGGTGGTTGGAAAAAAGCGCAGGCCGCACATTTTGCTGATGGAGCGTCGTTCGACCAGATCTTCCTCAACCAATAAATCGGTCCACAACAAAAGCCCCATGAACTCGAAATTGCCTGTTACCTACGACGCGTCAGCACCGCTGCCGCCCTTAAGTCGCGCGTATTTTCGCAGACGCGCGTGGCGCGATCATTTTCGTCGTGACAGTGCGCTGCCGGGCTTCGGCCTGACGCTCGGCTTGAGCCTGTGTTACCTATGTCTGATCGTGCTGATCCCTTTGTCAGCAACGCTGCTCAAATCGCTGCAGCTCGGGCCGGCGACATTCTGGGCGGCGGCGAGCGCACCGCGGGTGCTGGCTGCCTATCGCGTGAGCTTCAGCTGTGCGCTATTGGCCGCGCTGATCAATCTCGTATTTGGACTGCTGGTGAGTTGGGTGCTGGTGCGTTATCGCTTTGTCGGACGACGCGTGCTGGACGCCCTGATTGATTTGCCCTTTGCGCTACCTACGGCGGTAGCCGGCATCGCCTTGACCGCGCTTTATGCGCCCAAGGGCTGGATAGGTCAGCACCTCGTCGCGCACGGATGGAAAATTGCCTTCACGCCGCTTGGCATTGTGGTCGCACTCGTTTTTGTTGGCTTGCCCTTTGTGGTGCGCACCGTGCAGCCGGTGTTGGAAACCCTCGAGCCGGCCAGCGAGGAAGCGTCTGCAACCCTTGGCGCGACACGCCTGCAGACTTTTCTGCGGGTCGTTTTCCCCGTCCTCATGCCGGCGCTGCTAACGGGCTTTGCGATGGCTTTCGCGCGTGGCCTGGGCGAATACGGCTCAGTGATCTTCATCGCCGGCAATATGCCCATGGTGTCCGAGATCGCACCATTGCTCATTATCACCAAGCTGGAGCAGTACGATTATGCGGGTGCAACCGCCATTGCGATGACACTTTTGACGGTGTCGTTTGCCATGCTGCTTGCCATCAATAGCCTGCAGGCCTGGACGCGCCGCGCGAGCGAGCGGCGATGAACATCGCGGCCAG
>JAYUQF010000234.1:0-1731 GCA_043756885.1 Pseudomonadota bacterium | reverse complement strand
AGCAGCGGGCCCGCGTTACGATAGCGCCAGTTTGTCAGCGGCTACACCGCCGCAGATTTGTCCACCGTCAGTTTGCCGCGAGAAGCAGACCGGGACCTGAACGCAATCATGGCCCGTCGCCCTGACGCCACGGGTATACTCACCGCAACACGATGAACAACAGGGGAGAAACGAGTGACACGCGCAATCGTGCTTCGAGAGTTGGGCGGCCCGGAAAAGCTCGTCATCGAGGATGTTGAGCTGCGCACCCCTGGCGCTGGAGAAGTGCTGGTGCGGCATACCGGCATCGGCGTCAATTTTATCGATACCTATTTCCGACGCGGGCTTTATCCGATCAAGCTGCCAGCCATCATCGGCGATCAGGCGGCCGGTGTGATTGAGGCTGTGGGTCCTGAAGTGAGTGGCTTCAAGCCTGGCGATCGCATTGGTTATGGTTCAGCCGGGCCGTCCTACGTGGAAGCGCGGGTCATGAAGGCCGACGCCATCGTACATTTGCCCGACGGCATTTCCGACGACGTGGTGGCCGCCACCTTGACCCGCGGCATGACGGCCGAATATCTGCTGTTCCGCCTGCATGCGCTGCAAGCTGGCGAAACCGTGATCGTGCACGCCGCCACCGGTGGCACCGGTCTCATGGTGTGTCAATGGGCCAAAGATCTGGGCGCGACGGTGATTGCCACGGTTGGTGCCGAGAGTAAATTTGAGATGGCGCGGGAGGCGGGTGCCGATCATGTGTTGTTGCACAGTGACGAAAATTTCGTCGCGCAGGTGCGCGAGCTGACCAAGGGCCGGGGTGTTGATGTTGCCTACGATTCTATCGGTCGCGACACCTTCATGAAGTCCATCGAATGTCTGCGCCCGCGGGGCTTGATGGTGGCCTATGGCAACGCTTCGGGCAAACCGGATCCCTTCGATGTGCTGGCGCTGTCGCGCCATGGCTCGCTGTATTTGACGCGCCCCAATCTTGGCCACTACGTCAGCACACGCGCCGACTTGGAACTCTCAACCAGCCGCTTTTTTGATGCGCTTGAACGCGGCATTGTGTGGCCCCATCCGGTCGAACGCTTTGCGCTCGAAGAAGCGCCGGCTGCGCACTTGCATCTGGAAGACCGCGCCAAGCACACCATCCCGATCCTGGTGCCATGAGCCAAGCGTTAAGTGGCGGCCAGCTGCTGGTAGAAGCACTCATCGAGCACGGTGTGCCGCGGCTGTTCTGTGTGCCGGGCGAGAGCTTTCTGGCGGTGCTCGATGCGCTTTACGATGTGCCGGAACATCTGCCGATGATTACCTGCCGGCACGAGAGCGGTGCCGCCTTCATGGCTGCCGCTACGGCACAGCTGAGCGGCCAGGTCGGGGTGTGTTTTGTCACCCGTGGACCGGGCGCCACCAATGCTTCCATCGCCATGCACGTGGCACGTCAGGCTTCCATTCCACTGCTGCTGTGTGTAGGACAGGTCGCGCGGGCCAATCTCGGGCGCGAGTCCTTTCAGGAAATCGACTACGCAACGTTTTTTGCGCCGCTCGCTAAGCACGTTGAACAGATCACTATCGGCGAAACGCTCCCGAGCGCGGTGGCGCGTGCCTTGCACATTGCGCGCAGTGGGCGGCCCGGGCCAGTGGTGCTGGCGCTGCCGGAAGACGTACTGAGCGAGACTACCTTCGCCGCCTCCGAACCAGCACGGCCGGTGCAGCGTCGCGGCCTCGACGCCGCCCAGCTCGAGACCATCAAAA
>JAYUQF010000233.1:0-4373 GCA_043756885.1 Pseudomonadota bacterium | reverse complement strand
CCGCACTGAACCGCTTCGATCAGTTCATCACTGCGATAGACGGTCTCAATATCCATTTTGTCCATCAGCGTTCACCGCACCCCGACGCGCTGCCGCTGCTCATCACCCACGGCTGGCCCGGCTCCATTGTTGAATTCCACAAGGTCATCGAACCGCTGGTGAACCCGACCGCTTTTGGTGGCAAGGCCACCGATGCCTTCCATGTCGTGGCGCCCTCGCTGCCGGGCTTCGGTTTCTCGGGCAAACCCACCGTGCCGGGTTGGGGTGTCGACAAGATTGCCGCGACCTTCGCCGCGTTGATGGCGCGTCTCGGCTACCCCCGCTACGTCGCCCAAGGCGGCGACTGGGGCTCGGCGGTCACCACCGCCATTGGCGCAACGGACACCGCCCACTGCGCCGCCATCCATCTCACCCTCGCCATGGCAGCGCGGCCGAAGATCGATGGTGAGCCTACCGCCGAGGAGCAGCGGGCGCTCGACGGCATCAAGTACTACCGCGACTGGGACTCGGGCTACTCCAAACAGCAATCGACCCGACCGCAGACCTTGGGTTACGGACTGGTCGACTCGCCGGCGGGTCAGGCCGGCTGGATCCTGGAGAAATTCTGGGCCTGGACCGACTGCGCGGGTCACCCCGAACACGTGCTCAGCCGCGACGAGCTGCTCGATAACGTGATGTTCTACTGGGTCAACGCCGCAGCGGCGTCTTCGGCTCGTCTGTACTGGGAGAGCTTCCGCCGCAGCGCGCGACATACGGTTTCGATCCCGACCTGCTTCGCGGTCTTCGCCAAAGAAATCGTGCCGCCGGTTCGCAAGTGGGTCGAAGCGAGTTTCACCGATATCCGTCACTGGGCCGAATACGACCACGGCGGCCACTTCGCCGCTTTCGAGGTCCCGCATACCTTCACAGCTGACCTGCGCGACGCTTTTCGACCCTACCGCTAACCAGTCGCCAAACGCGGTCAGCGGCGACACTGATGGGGTGGCGCGCAGTCAGATTACCATTGCAGATATTTCAACATATCGGGCAGCTATTCCAAGGACAGTCTGGCTGAACTGTGCCCCGAGATGTGGTGTGGGACGCGATAGTGAACACGATGTCGGTATCGTTGCACGGCCCTCTCAAGTGACGATTGTCCTCACCCAATACCCTCCACGAGATTCAAAAGCCTGACCAGCGACGGCGTTTGTTTTTGAGCTCGCAACTTATACATCCGCGCGATCAGGGCGAAGCAGTTTCGCGCCGCATGAAGAGCACTACCTCCCCCACCTTCAAGCCAAACTTTCGGATAGCCGAGCGATTGAGCAGGGCTTCGCCGTCGAGCTGCCACATCCAATCGTCGAAGGCGACCCGGTAGGTACTGCCATCAACAGCCAAGTTGAGGTCGTAGACCCAATGCATCACATTACCGGCAGTTTGGCCGATGGCATTGCCAACGATGTCGTCGGCGGTACCTGAATAGGCTCCAGTGCCGGTGCGCGCAATTCGCCAAGTGCGTGTATCGGTTTCGCCGTCGTCGTAACGGAAAGCTTCATCGAGCACCATCACCCCGCCCTCTTCGTGACCGCGGATGGTGACCTCGAAACGTCGCGTCACGCGCCCGCGCCAGTCCTGCACCAGTCCCCAGGCACGCACGTCGCCGGCAAAAAAGACAAACGGGTCGAAAGCTGGCGTGGACTGTCTGTAATCGTTGATGTTGATGCGCGCGCAGCCGCCCACCAGCATTGCACCCAAAAGCGTCGCTAGTAGGCGCGTGGGGCGCTGGCGGCGCTGCAGAAATGAGGGAGGCGTGAAGGAAGGTGTCATGCGCAAGATACGTAGTGTCTGCAGCCGCGGATCACCTAGCCCCCGCCGCCTGAACCAGCAGCACGGGGTGGGCATGGGTCAGCTTCCGCGTGGGATGCTGATACCCTAAATGTCGAGTATCGAGTCGCTGCTGGCGTTTAATTCCAGCGGCTCAAACACGGCGGCGGCTGTGCTGTCGCGACAGGGTGACTAACGGCAGAAGCGGATAACCCCCGCAGTGTTCCCGACTCGCACTCCGCCGAGTCTGCAGGACCTAGGTTAAGGCCGACCCTGCGACCAGAATGACGCGGGCCCGCGCGCAAACAGCTACTCGGTTTGCGACTAGTGTCAAAATGTCACCGCCAGCCTCGTTAGATCAACCGTCATGGAGCAATCTGATATGCCACGTACTATTCAAATCGCAGCTTCGCTCCCGGCTTCACCGCAGCGTTTGTTCGATATGTATCTGAACCCATTGGATCACGCCGCGTTCACCGGCATGCCGGTCGTCGTATCGCCCGTGCCGGGTTCCGCTTTCTCGGCCTTCGACGGGGTCATTACCGGGACCATGCTTCACGTCGTTCCGAAGCGCTTAATCGTGCAGGCGTGGCGTTCCCCGCATTGGGGGCCGACCGATCTCGATTCGATACTGGTCCTGACATTTTTACCTGAGCACGATGGAACTCGCATCGAACTGACTCAGGCCAATGTGGTCGAGGCTGATTTCGCTGGTGTGTCGCAAGGCTGGGAAAAATACTATTGGTCACCCTGGCGTCAGTATTTGCAGCAGACGAACTAGCGGTGAAACGGATGAGACCGCCGACTGTGCAAGCGTCGCCGTGCTGTGATCCAGCCACCCCAGTACCGTGCGGATAACAACACTGCGTACTAGCGAATTCGCGTGGCCACAATGCCGTCACCCCCTGCTTCGAGCCCACCAGTGCAATTGCCGTCGGTGCACCAGGGAATGCGAACGGAAGGTCTACCTATCGGGAGTCAACTGAGTGAAAACCCTGTCTTTGCGCCACAGAATAGCGACGCTCTCTGATCTCGAGACCTTGCGAAAACTCATGAATGCGTCAATCTCGGAGCTACAAAAGCCGTTCCTCAATCCCGATCAAATTCAATCGAGCCGAACCATCATGGGGCTCGACACGCAACTCGTGATAGACGGTACGTATTTTGTTGTCGAGTCCGAAGCCGAGATTGCTGGCTGCGGGGGTTGGAGTCGTCGGGCAACGCTGTACGGCGCAGACCAGACACCTGGACGTACGCTTGAATATCTCGATCCCCAGCGGGACGCCGCCAAAGTTCGCGCCATGTATACCCATCCCAGCTTCGCCCGGCAGGGCATTGGTCGGCTTATTCTCCGCCTGTGCGAAAACGCAGCCCGCAGCGAGGGCTTCTCGAAGGTCGAGTTGATGGCTACCAAGTCCGGAGAGCCGCTTTATCGGGCGTGTGGTTACGAACCGGTCGAGCAAATACACGACGATCGGGGCGGGGTGCCCGTGCCGCTTGTTCGAATGCAAAAAAAATTACTATGAAGCACGACAGGCCATAGTCCATATGCGCCTGTGGCAGCGACACCCAGGCACCTATCAAAACTGACAGCCCGTGCTGCGCAGTGCAATCTGCTTGCACAACGCGCGCGAGCGCGGCAGGTGTAACACGCGCCCGACTCACTCAAGTGCGCGGTGCGTTCTCCTGGGTGATCACCCAGAATTTTTTCAAGTAACGCGATGTCGACGTCCAGCGCACCGGCACACCCGACGCAAAGCACACAACGTCGCCAGCCTGCACGTCGAAGGCCTCGCCGCTTTCTTCGTTGACCACGCGCGCGCGACCTTCGAGGATCAGACTGGTTTCATCACCGGCCGGTGCACTGTAGCGCGCGGTGGCGCTGCCATCGGCCGCGCAGCCAACGATGCCAACGCCGGTGCGCCACAGCCCGCAGCTATAAGTGCCGGTGGAGCCCGTGGCTCGGATCACGTGAGCCTCACCGCAGCGCTGCGCACCGCGCCCCGACTCCTGCCATTCAAACGGTGCCCACACAGCCGGTTCGTCGCTGACGTTGGCGAGGTAGAGGTGATCCTCAGTGGTCGCCGGCTGCGGGCTGTTCCAGATCACCCAGAACTTCTTCAGGAACGGGCCTTCGATGTCCCAGTGCAGGTCAAGATGTTTGGGGTGGCTCAGGATAGTGCCGGCACCAACACGGTGAGTGCGGCCACTGGCGGTCTCGGTGATGCGCACATTGCCTTCGAGGATCACCATCGTCTCATCGCCCAGTGGCGCTGAATAATCAATCTGGCACGAACCATCGGCCTCACAGCCGGCGATGTGGTGACCGGTGCGCCACAGTCCGGCCGCTAAGTCCCCGGACGTGCCCTGCGCTCGAATCACCGCCACTTCGCCTTTGCACTGAGCACCGTGCAGCGGGTCGTCCCACGCGAAGGGTGTCCACTGTGCAGGGTTGTCATTGCGGCTACCGACGATTAGCCGGCGCGATTGCGCAATTGAGATGACGGCAGACATATTGAACCTCCTGACTTGTCCGGCGTGCGATGGGCGCGTACCGGCAAAAAGACTCT
>JAYUQF010000232.1:0-4375 GCA_043756885.1 Pseudomonadota bacterium | reverse complement strand
GGTGGTGTTACCGTTACTTGCGCAGGCGCCGCTGTTGTCGCGGCGGCAGATATCTCCGGCGCTATCGGTTTGACTGCTGCGGGTTTGACTAGCGCAGGTTTGGGCGTCGGCGCAGCGGCAGCCTTGACTGGCGCTCTCTCGACCGGCGGCGCCGGCAATAGCGGTGGTTCGACTGGCGTTACCGTGGTGTTGAGCGATTTTGCGGCGCTGTTGTCGGTCGTCGCGCTCGACGTCGCGACGGCCATCGGCACCAACACCACTTCCATGGCCTTAAAGCGCGATTTCACCGGTGCTTGCGCGGGCAGTCGCACCCCGAGTACGAGCATCCCATGCATGGCCATGGCGATGATAATGGCCAACACCAAGCGTTGGTCAATGCGTGCCGCAGGCTCGAATATTGCCTCGTTCATGTCAGCGCAGTCGCCAATCCGCAGCGCGTAGTGGGCCTCAGCGACGCGCAGTTAAACGCTTTTCGATCGCCTGCATCAGCAAGCCACCGATATCGATGTCATATTGAGCCTCGATCTCGCGCGCGCAAGTTGGGCTGGTGACATTGATTTCGGTCAGGCGGTCACCGATCACATCGAGACCAACGAAAATCAGTCCGCGTTTTTTTAATTCCGGTGCGACGCGCTCGGCAATTGCGCGATCGGAGGCTGTCAGGGCTTGCGGCACACCACGGCCACCGGCGGCAAGATTACCGCGTAGCTCACCACTCGCCGGGATACGTGCCAGCGAATAAGGCAACGGCTCACCATCGACCACCAGGATGCGTTTGTCGCCTTCGAGGATCGCGGGCAGGTAACGCTGCGCCATGCAATAACGCTGCTCAAGCTCGGTGATGGTTTCGAAGATCACGCTGGCATTGCCGTCATCGGGCCGCACGCGGAACACCGACGCACCGCCCATCCCATCGAGAGGTTTAACCACGATGTCGCGATGTTCGTGTTGAAAAGCACGCAGCTCGTCCATGTTGCGTGTCACCAGCGTCGGTGGGCAGACATCGGCGAACCAGGCGGTGAAGAGTTTTTCACTGGCGTCGCGAATGGAACGCGGATCGTTGACCACCAGCGTACCTTCGGCCTGGGCCCGTTCCAGCATATAGGTGGCGAACACGTACTCCATGTTAAAGGGCGGATCTTTACGCATCAAGATGCAGTCGAAGTTTGTCAGCGGCTCGGCGATGGTGAGCTGCGGCCCCTCGAAGTCGAACCAGTGATCGAGGCTGGTATGCACCGTCAGCGGCCGAGTGCGTGCACACACACGACCATCGCGCAGACTCAAGTCAGACATCTCCATGTAGTGAAGCTCGAAGCCGTGGCGGGCGGCCGCGAGCAGCAGTGCGAGTGTGGTGTCTTTTTTGGGATTGATCCCAGCGATGGGATCCATGATGACGCCTAAACGCCGGGACATGCGGGCACCCTCTGAGCTTAAATTGACCATCGACACCTTAACACAACCCTCCACAGCCACCTCGCGGCCGGGCTCGATGTTCACGACATGCTGTGTCGGCATCTGCAGAGGCGCACAGCTACAGTAGTTTTTCAGCGGGGCGCTGGTTAGGATTGCCGCCATTCGCACACGCCTGAGTCCAGCCTTGGTTACCTTAAGCACTGTCAGCCAGCTTCCCACCCGCGCGCATGTGCGCATCGCGACACGCGCGAGCGAATTGGCGCTATGGCAGAGCCGCCACGTCGCGGCGCAGATCGAAGCAGCCTGGCCGGGCGTTGCCACCGTGTTGCTGCCGATCACTACCAGCGGCGATCGCATTCTCGATCGGCCGCTCGCGGCGATCGGGGGTAAGGGTCTGTTCATCAAGGAACTCGAGCAAGCCTTACTTGAAGACCAAGCAGACATTGCTGTGCATTCCATGAAAGACGTGCCGTGGGAGTTGCCGCCAGATCTACACATTGCTGTCATCCTGACGCGGGAAGACCCGCGTGATGTGCTGGTGAGTAAATCCGGTGGTTCGCTAATTGATGTGCCGCTTGGCGCCAAGATCGGCACTTCGAGTTTGCGCCGACGCAGCCAGCTATTGGCGCTGCGACGCGATCTGCAATTGTCTGACTTGCGTGGCAATGTCCCGACGCGCCTGGGCCGGCTGGCACGGGGCGACTACGATGCCATTGTGTTGGCGGCGGCGGGCCTGAAGCGGCTTGGTCTGTTCAACGAAACTGCTTATGCCTTGAGCGCCGCGAGTATGTTGCCCGCGGTTGGGCAGGGCGCAATCGGTATTGAATGTCGGCGCAACGATCACGCGATCGAAGCATTGATAAAACCACTGCACGACACACTAACCGCGCAGTGTGTGCGCGCCGAGCGCGCCATGAACGCGCGGCTGGGCGGTAGTTGCACGGTACCCGTGGCGGGGTATGCGCAAATCGACGGTGAACACTTGCATCTGCAAGGTCTGGTCGCCGCGGTCGACGGCGACGATATCGTGCGGCAAACTGCCAGCGGCCCTTTGGCTGATGCCGAGCACATTGGTGATGGATTGGGCCTGGCCTTGCTCGCGGCGGGAGCGGATCGCATCCTGCGTCAGTTGCACGAACAGAAGTAGAAGTCAGATGCACACAACAGACGACGCATTGGACGGAATCTCAGTGTTGGTGACGCGCCCCAGTCCCCAGGCCGAGGGCCTGGCGCGCGCCATTGAAGGCGCGGGAGGTGTTGCCATTCGCGCGCCGATGATCGTCATCAATGGATTGCATGACGGTTCGACCGCCGGTGCGGTGGCGCGCGATCTGCCCAACTTCGATGTCGTTATTTTTGTGAGTCGCAATGCCGCTGAATTTGGCGTGGCATTGCTCAAGGAAGAAGGACGGTCTTTGCGGGGCATGACGGTCTTCGCGGTTGGTTTAGGCACGGCGGCGTGTCTGAAAGCGCTCGGTGTACAACACATCATTACACCTGCGAGCGAGTTCAGTTCCGAAGGTCTGCTGCGCCTGGATGGCCTTTCGGAGACGAAGATCAAACACAAGCGCATCGTGATTTTCCGCGGTGTTGGTGGTCGTGAATTTCTGGCCAAGACCCTCATGCGGCGCGATGCCGTGGTGGAGTACTGCGAGTGTTACGAGCGCAGCAAGCCCGCCCTGGTGCTGGGTAGTGCGCTGAAGAAGCAGGGTATCAAGGTCCCGGACATCGGCTTAGCCACCAGCATCGAGGTGCTCGACAACCTGGTCGAGAAGATTGAAGCCGAGGGCATTGATCAGTTGTTTGATATGCAGATGCTGGTGGTCGGCGCGCGGGTCGGTCAGGAAGTTGAGGCACGTGGTTTTACGCACCATCCACTGGTGGTCGATAATCCTTCCGACGACAGTATCCTGAAACGGCTCATCCACTGGGCCAACGACGCGGCATGAGTACCGGTGAGCAGGGCCTAAGTCCGCTGCCGGTGCGGGGGCAGTCGCGCCGTAGTGGCATGCTGGGCCTGTTGGCCCTCGTTTTGGTGGTGGTAGTGGGCAGCGCCGGGTATTACTGGACACGCTATGTTGCCGCACCGGACTCGGCAGCGTTGCGCGCGCAACTCGATGAGGCCGGTGCTGCGCGTGAGGCTTTGCAACGGCGGCTGGCCGATGCCGACCAGCGTCTGCAAAAACTTGAAAGCGCGCGAAATACGCTCGAAGGTGGTGTGGATGAACTGCGCCGCACCACCACCGAACTCGAACGAACCCTGCAAGCGGTGGCGGCACAAGCGGGTGACAAGTCCGCGGACTGGGTGCTGGCCGAGTGCGAATACTTGATTCTTGCGGCCACCCAGCGTCTTGCCTTGGAACGCGATGTGGTTACCGCGCGCGCTGCACTTTCAGCGGCGGATCAGCGACTGCGCGATGTAGATCATCCTGCCGTGACGGCGCTGCGTGAAAAGTTGGCGTTAGACCTGCAAGCGCTAGCGGGCGTGCCGCTGCCCGATATTGAAGGTTTATCGCTGAAGTTTGCTGCCCAGATCCGCAAGGTCGAATCCCTGCACGGCAAACCTATTGCCGAAGTTGACACCTCCTTGCGCCATTCTCGCCAGGCACCGGTATCATCGGGTAACTGGCGCGACGCTGTGCGCGCGATGTGGGACGACATCCTCGGCCTGGTCAAAATCAAAGACGGTGAACTACCCGACGGTGTGTTATTCGATCCCAAGTTGCGCTCGGTTCTCGCACAGAATCTCAAACTAGAACTGTCCAGCGCGCGGCTCGCGCTCCTGCAGCGCGACACCACCAACTATCGCGTCGCAATTGAGATCGTGCAGCAAGCTTTGGCGCGGTACTTCGATCCGGACGATGCTGCAGTGAAATCGCTGAGCGCGATGTTGTTGGACGTGCGCAGCGTTGAACTCGCACCGGCCTTGCCCGATATCAGTAGCAGTCTTGATGCGGTCCGT
>JAYUQF010000231.1:0-4378 GCA_043756885.1 Pseudomonadota bacterium | reverse complement strand
CCATCGCGCAGCGATCTCCGACTGCAGGCGTGTCCATTCGTCGGCCGCGACGCGCAGCTGCGGCAGCTCCCACAAACGCTTGCCGAGCAGTTCGTCGCAGACGGCGATAGGGCAGGCACTGCTTGTAACCAGGCGCAGCTCGCTATCGAGCTGCCACTGCCAATCGCTGGCCAGCGCGGTGCAGCGGCGAAAGCGCTCTTCGCTGTCCTGCAAGCGCCGCTGCTCGGCGGCACGGCGTAAGAAATGGCCGAGCACTTTACCGATATTGGCGATCGTGCACAGACCCTGTGCGTCGATCTCGGCGAGCTCTGCGCGACTGCCAAACACCATCACACCTTCGAGCCCACCATCCACACCTACCGGACAGATGAACAGGCCACGCAGCCCGATTTCGTGGGGCAAGGCCAAGGCATGACGCGGATCCTTATGCGCATCACGCAGCCACAACGGCTGCCTGGCACGGTTTACGCGTCCGACCAGGCCGGCATCGGCGCGAAAGCGACCGACAGGCGAGCGCGCGAGAAAACTCTCAACCTCGCTGGCACGCGCGTCGCTCCATTGTGCGACATGGCTGAACGAGGCGCTGGACACATCGTGCTCAAAGTATTGTGCGCAGTCCCAGTGCCGCGCTTCGCACACTGCCGCAAGTACTGCCTGCAGGGCAGCCGCGGTATCACTGGCTTGTGCCAAGCTCACCGCGACCGTGCTTTCCAGCGTCAGCCAACATGCATTGCTGTGTTGCTCGCTGATGTCCTCATGCACGAGCATGAGCCGCGCCTGAGGATGAGCGGTGCTGTCGAACGCGCTGACCGAAACCCGCACACAACGCGGACCGGTGGCGGCTTGGAACAAATGCTCGCAGCGGAACAATGGGCGTTCGCCGCGCCGCACCTGCGCCAGCCCCGCGGCAAACGGCTCGCTGTCGATGGGCAGCAGTGCAGCTTGCACCTGGCAAGCGTCGCGGTAATAAGTGCCGAGCGCCACGCCGCCCTCGCCGATATCTGCCCACTCACGCCAGGCGCGGTTGTTAGCCACTATGCGGTCATCAGCGTCGAGCAGACAGACCGGCCACGCCAGCGCATCGAGCATTGTTTGCTCAAGCGCAATTGGGCCCTCGCGCTGAGTGCGCGCGGTGATGTCGCGCGTAATGCCGTGATAACCGCGAAACCGGCCGTTTTCATCGATGGTCGGGGCACCGCTCACGCTCAGGTGGCGCAGCGCGCGCTCGCTATCGCGTTGAGTGAGGTCCAGATCTTGAAATGGGAGCCGCTGCGCGAGCTGCTTGGCAAGCCTGCCAACAGCGCCAAGCGGCTCACCGACGAAGTGCAGCTCCGCCGTCAGACGCCCGAGCGTGTCTTCGCAGCGCGCGGCGCCAATCGCATGGCCGCTACAGACGCTGAAGCGCCCCTCTTCATCCTGCTCCCAGTGCCCGTCGCAGGCGACTTCGAGCAGCCTGGACAAGCGCGTTTCCCGCTGGAGTATAGCGGCCTGGGCGGCGGGCAATAAGATGGCGCGTCCGCTGTCCGTGTCGAGGATTGCGTCGACTTCGCCGGCAATGATTGCGCGTCGCTCACGTGTGCCCTGCACCAGATGCAGGATGCGCGCTTCGAAGCGTGGCGCGGCACGCGGCTGTGCGCTGTCCGCCTCGCGCTCTTGGCTTGTATTGTCATCCCGCTTGGTCATTTGATGCCCATTGTGCGTAATACGCCGTTGCGGTCGTTAAGATTGCCAACGATGCGCGCTTCGGTACCGGCACTGGTCACCGTCAGGCTAGGCGTCACCAACACGCCATCGTTCAGCGCGCGCAGCGGTGTGATGAGCACATCGATGATTTCGAGTTGATGGCGCCCGACCAGAAACTCCTCGCAGATTGCCGCAAGGTTGTTGACCGCTAGTAACGAATTGGGCGCGTTTCCAGCGATATACAAACTCAGCTCGAGTGTGCTGCCCGTCGAGAGGTACCCGTGTTGCACTTTCGCGCGGGGTGATTTATTGCTCATCACGGCCTATTTGTCCTCTGACTTGCCGACGGAACGGGATTTAGTCAGCTTCGTTGCACCCTCAAGCATTTGATCGGCGCTGCGCAGGCGGCCCAATTCGCTCTTGTGTTGCTTCGACGTCACCAGACTGGCATCGTGTTGAGCCGCGAGCGACGCCAGTAGTTGCTGTTGATTGGCAAGATCCTGCTGCAGGACCAGCAGCTGCGCGCGGGTCGCGGACTCAATCTTCTGCAGCCGCGCGCGGTCGCGCTCGAATTCTTCACGCTGCGCCACGCTTGACTGCGATTCCTCATGCTCTTTCTGCCAGCGCAACGCACCCATTAATACTTCACCACCGGCGGTATAAACATCCGCCAAACTCGGGCCTTGTTCATCCAATAGAAGTTCGCGCACCTGGTTGGAATGCCAGGTGCCGCGCGACTTGATGATGGTCAGCGCACGATTGCGCTCGCCGCCGCTGATCAGATAGGACAGATGAATCCAGGTATCGGCGATAGCCGAGATCTGTAACTCGGTGGCTTCAATAGTGGGGTCGTCACCCTCGTTTATCGATGTCACCATCAGCGTCACATGCTCGTCTTTGATGAAATAAATAATGCGATTCGCCACCGCCCGCGAAGTGGTGAGTGAGCCGGCCTTGGCGATTGACGAGAGCGGGTCAATCACCATGCAGCTTGGTCGATGTTCGCGGATGAGGGCTTTGAGCGTGATCAGATGCTCTTCTGCACCGATGGATTCGGTGCGTGCCGAATACATGCGCAACAGGCCGGACTTGAGGTGGGGTGCGAGTGCAATGCCGACTGAAGACAGATTGCGCCGGATAGGATCCGGGCCTTCATCGAAGCTTACAAACAAGCTCCGCTCACCACGCAAGCACGCCGCTTCGATGAACTTGCCGGCCAATGTGGTCTTGGCAGTGCCGGGGACACCGGTAATCAGCGTGCTGCTGCCGCGAAACACGCCGCCACCGAGCAGGGTATCGAGCCGCTCGAACCCCGCCGACACCCGTTCCGTAGAGGCAAGGTGACGGATCTCCTTCGGCTCCGGCCCAGCTATCTCGATACCGTCGGGCCCGAAATAGATCGGAAACTGACCGGCAATAAAATCCGAGCCACGATATTTGCTGATCTGAAGGCGATGCAGGGGCACGCCCAGCTCCAGATGCCGTGACATGCGTATCACACAGTCGGCCATAAACTCCATGGCGCTCTGACCGTCGCCCTGTGCGTTGTCGGCCTTGGCGGTGATCAGTGCAGTCAGCCCGTTATTTTCGAGCCAGTCGCGCAGGCGGTGGAGTTCGCGCAGCTGCGCGAGTGGCTCGTGCAACAGTTGCAGCAGGACGTCGATGCCGTCGAACACAATCCAGCGCGCGTTCATAGCGAGTCGCCTGGCTTCGAGTATCGCGAGCATGCCACACAGGTCAAAATCACCGCTGTGCACATCGTCCGGAGACAGGCGAGCTTCGAACATCCACAGCGGGTGTGGGGCAAGGGTGGGCAGTTGCCAGGAAAACCCAGCGGTATCGCCCAACAACTGGGCCGGTGGCTCCTCGAAGGCGACAAAGATGCCAGCCTCGTCACGCAGGCGCGCTGCGTTGACCAGCGTCTGTAAAGCAAATAGTGTTTTGCCGGCGCCCGCTCCGCCCAGCAGCAAGGTGGTGCGGCTCGGCAGCAAACCACCGTGACTCACGAGGTCGAAGCCGGTGATGCCGGTCGCCATCTTGGGCGCAATGGCAGCGACAATTTCGGCTGTTCTGGTGTTCATCGTGGAGAAAATCCTGTGGCCTGGCGGGGCCAACGACGCCGTTCGTCGCGGCCCACCGGCCATCCTAACCAATACGACCGCAGTTACTGTACGGTAGCGCACAGACCACGACTCAGCGCAAATCGAGCGGAAAGAACAGGCTGATACCGGGCGACTGTCGCGGTGCGTAATACACCGGCGGCGGTACATACACCGGCTGCGAATAGAGATAGGGCTGCGGGTAGGCTGGACGATAACTGTAGTTGCGATCCTGACCGCGCCATTCGCGGTGACGGTAACTGTCGGAGAAGCGGTTGTCGCGTTGTTCATGGCCGTGGCCATCGCCGTGACCACGCCCGCGCTTGTGGTGGCCGTCGTTATCGGCCCCGACCGGCCCGGCGTTGAAGCCGCCTAGCACCAGCAGTGCACAAGTCACAAGCAACAAACGCGCCGCTCGCGCGATAGTCTGCACAGGTAAGCGTATTTTCACGAGCATTCTCCTTGTTTCACGGCGCAACAACGCGCGAGGCAACTACTTGGCGGTCGGTGTTTTGGTCACAGCTTCATTGCCACCCTGTGCGCCTTCACCTTCGCGAAATAACAAATCGGCCTGCATTTTCTGGGCATCGGACATC
>JAYUQF010000230.1:0-1735 GCA_043756885.1 Pseudomonadota bacterium | reverse complement strand
TCCCCGGATAAGAACATGAACTATCACGACACAACCGCCAGATTTACCGTACAGCGCGGATTGTCGGTCTTCGTGGTGCGGTGCCCACTCGACCCTGCTGCTCAGCCTTATATCTGATTTCTGTTCGTCGGCGTTGCCTGCCTTGTCATCGCTTTGGCTTGCAAGGCATGTACGCAATGGCGTCATTCGATTGATTTGGCGACCAATGAGGTCAGGAGTATCCTGCCCCAGGGTCCGAACGGCTTCCCCGATAACTAAACAACCAGTTCCAGGAGCCTGTCGGACTTAGGCAGAAACTACCGCGGCGGTGGGATAGCGGTCCATATCGGCGCGCATGCTCGATAAATAGCTCGCTATTCGCCTCAAATGCGCACCAATGGGTCCTCGTCCTCCCACTCGCCTCGTCACGATTGCCTAAGTCCGACAGGCTCCTAGACTGCGATATCAACATACAAGGTCCGACAAATTCGGACATTCAAGCCAACCCGCGCACCCCCAGCTCTGCTCTTAATCGGGCAGAGGTGACCCGTCGCCAAGTGAAAGGCGCAAGACGGTGTTAAATTTGCGCCCCTCGTGTCACCGGCGCATCCATGTGTCTCGACGTATATTCGCCGCTGCGATAAGCACTTTGGCCGCGCTGCCGGCGGCGGCCGTCGGGCTTGATCTGAGTGGCGACGTTGCGCTCGAAACTCGCGGCTTCTTTCAATCACCGCGCTTAGCCGCACAGGCAGATGCGAATGTCTCGCTGGCACTCAACCCTGAACTCTATTGGGCCTGGAACGACGGTGCCGATAGTGTTTTGTTCGTGCCCTTTGCGCGACTGGATCAGAACGATACACGACGCTCCCACGCTGATATCCGCGAGCTGACGTATGTGCGTGCGGCGCGCAGCTGGGAACTGCGGGTGGGCGTGCGCCGGGTATTCTGGGGGGTTGCTGAGTCGAATCACTTGGTTGACATCATTAATCAGACTGATCTGATCGAAAACCCCGATACCGAAGACAAATTGGGTCAGCCGATGGTGAATCTGGCCCTGAAACAAGCCTGGGGCACCATCGATTTTTTTGTGCTGACGGGTTTTCGCGAGCGCAGTTTTGCCGGCCGTGAGGGCCGCTTGCAGCTGCTTTTGCCGGTCGATGTTGGTCATCCGCGTTACACCTCGCCGGCCGGCAACAAACACATCGACTATGCGCTGCGATACGCCCACAACTGGGGAGCGTTCGATATCGGCCTCGCGCATTTTTGGGGTACCAGTCGTGAGCCACGGCTGACACGCGCGCTGCGTTTGAACGGCCTGCCTGAATTACGGCCCAACTACGACATCATTCATCAGAGCAGTCTTGATCTGCAGGCCACCATCGGTAGTTGCGCGTTTAAATTGGAGGCCCTGCGCCGCACAGGTCAGGGCGATACTTTCGCCGCGGCTGTCGGCGGTTTTGAGTACACCCTAGTCGGGCTGTTTGGTTCGCCATTTGATCTCGGTTTGCTCAGCGAATATCACTACGACGAGCGAGGGGATCGCGCGATAACACCCTTCAATCACGATGTTTTTGTGGGCTCGCGTTTGGCCGCCAATGACGCCGCCGACACCCAGCTCCTGAGCGGGGTAGTGGTCGATGTAAAAAACGGCGGCCAATTCATCAATCTCGAAGGCAGCCGTCGTTTTGGCGAGCATTGGCGATTAGAGCTGGAGCTGCGCCTGTTGCTGGATATCGCACCGTCCGATGTGTTTTAC
>JAYUQF010000229.1:0-4389 GCA_043756885.1 Pseudomonadota bacterium | reverse complement strand
TGAGCTCGGCTTCGCCGCATCGGACCTGGTCGCCACCAGTCGCGACCAGCGGTGCCGGTCGTGCGCCCACGCCGCTGTCGCTGGCTTCGACGTCAACGTACTGTGCAGCACGCGTCTGTTTCCCGATATGTTGCCTTTGTCGCGCCAGGTACAGATCGCGACCGATATGAGCAAAGGTGGCGCGGCGCGCCTGGCAGGTGTTGAGGCGCCAAAGTGGGACGACACTGAAACGACACTCGATGAACTGCAGGCGCGGATCAACAAAGCACTGGCTTATCTCGCAACGTTTACCCCGGCGCAGTTTGAAGGCGCCGCCAGCCGCGCCATCGAGGTCAAGACGCCCAGCCGCAGCTATCAGTTCAACGGCGATGATTTTCTGTGCAAATGGTCGCTGCCCAATTTTTACTTTCACCTGACCACGGTCTACAACTTGCTGCGCCACAATGGCGTGCCGGTTGGCAAGATGGATTTTCTCGCCATCGACTGATCTGCGTCGCATGACATTTTGTTACTGGCCCGGTGCGGTAGTGAAACCGGGCTTGAAGCACCAGACGGTGTAGAACCCGCGCCCTGCAGCACCCGTTCGGGATGGTCTGGGCCCGGTGAAATAAACCAAGCACACGAAGTAAACACCAGCGGCGTGCGTCTCATGCGGCGCGCGCCGCCGGTGCAATGTGGCCCCAGCATTCGAAAATCAGAGGGGCACCTCATTCAACTCGTTTGTGGTTTTGTTGCTCGAACGGCAATGGCCAGAGCTGAAACACTCGCGCCAGCACTGAGAGCGCGAGTGCATGACGCAGCTCGCCGCGTAATACTGAGTCGCGGATCTGGGCTTCATCCATCAGCTCAACTGCGATGAGTTCGCCATCGTCGGGACGGGGCGGGTGTTCCTGCCACGCGTCTTCGCATAACCAGTGATGGCACAGATTGTTGTGGATGGCAGGATTGGGCTCAACGGCGCCCAGGTAGGTCCACTTGTCCGACACGTAGCCGGTTTCTTCCAGGAGTTCACGGGCTGCGGCGGGCCCTGGATCTTCGCCTGGATCGATCATGCCGCCCGGTGTTTCGAGCGTCGTATAGCCGACGCCAAAACGATACTGGCGGATCATCACGCAGCGCCGTTCACGGTCCAACGCAACGAGATTGACCCAGTCAGCGGATTCCAGCACAAGGCGATCAAACTCCCGACCATTGCGTGGATTGCGCAGACGATCGATGCGCTTTTTGAACAGGATGAGTCCAGCGTCAGCGTCATAGCGCGAATCGAGGTGTTCCCAGTCGAGGTGAGCGTGGGGGTGTTTATTATCGCTACCCATGGTCGTGACCTTCTTTCCTGACCTCTATTGCTACCGTAGGTCCGAATTCATTCGGACATTCATCCCAGAGCCCACCCGCACACCTGCAAATAAATGCGCAACGCGCAGTCCAAACTCAAGCTGACACTTCCACCAGCTTAGCCGCCCCATCTGCCACAGGTTCGATGCGCAAGCGCCGCGGATGAAAGCTCGCAACCGTTGAGCGGTGGGCGATGCTGACCATCGTTGTATTCGGCAACTGCTCCCGTACCAGATTGTAAACCCGGTGTTCCATTTTTTCGTCGAGGGCCGAAGTGGCCTCGTCGAGAAACAGCCAGTCAGGTTTGTTGATCAATACGCGGGCGAAGGCCAGGCGCTGCTGTTCACCGGGGGACAGGCGTTGTGACCAGCGATGCTCTTCATCGAGATATTCGATTAGATGTTCGAGTCCACAGGCAGCAAGCGCGCCCGTGATCTCGGCATCGCTGACGGCATGGGCGCTGCTCGGATAAACGATAACGGCGCGCAAGCTGCCGAGTGGCAGATAGGGGCGTTGCGGCAGAAACAAAGTGCGTGCGCCGGCCGGCACCTGCACCCGTCCACGGCCAAAGGGCCAGATGCCGGCCAGTGCGCGGAAAAAGGTGCTCTTGCCACTGCCCGACGGGCCGCTCAGCAGTACATGCTGTCCACGATGCAGGGTGCATTCCACATGAGCAAGCAATACCCGGCCATCGGGTAGCGCTATATCAACATCACGCGTGGTGATGGTGTCTTCACCGCTGGTTTCGAGACCGATGGTGTCGGGGTCGGTGGCGGCCACGGCGGCCAGCTGCATAACTTCGTGAAAACTGGTCAGACGATCGACCGTCGCTTTCCAGGCGGCGAGCTGTGTGTAGGAGTCGATAAACCACGACAAAGATTCCTGCACACGACCGAAGGCTGAGGCGGTCTGCATAAGGTCACCCAATTGAATCTTGCCGCTGAAAAAGCGCGGCGCAGCGACCACAAACGGGAAGATCACAGCCAATTGGCCATACATTGCCGTGAACCACGTGAGTCGTTTCCGGTAGTTCATGAGCGAAATAAAATTGCCGAAAACCTTGCCAAAGCGCTGCTGCAATACTTCACGCTCGTCGTCCTCGCCGCGATAAAAAGCGATACCCTCGGCATTCTCCCGCAGTCGTACCAGGCCATAACGCATGTCGGCTTCGTAACGTTGCTGCTGATAGTTGAGTGTTATCAGCGGTCGCCCCAATTTGTGGGTCAACCAGGTGCCGACGATGGCATAAACCAGTGCACACCAGACCATATAACCCGGCACGTTGATGTCATGACCGAAGGCTGAAAAGCCGAAGGCGCCCGACAAGCCCCACAAGATTGCTACAAATGAAAACAAGGTCACCACCGAGTTCATAAAATCCAGGGTCAGACCTAAAGTGCTTTCGGTGAAGGCTTGCAGGTCTTCCTGGATACGCTGATCGGGGTTGTCGGTGCCTTGGCCTTTGAGTTCTATACGGTAGTAACAACGATTGGCCAGCCAATCGGTAAGGAACACGCCAGTCAGCCAGCGCCGCCAGCGGATCTGCAACATCTGCCGCAGATAACTCTGATAGACCGCAACCACAATGAAGCCAAAAGCAAGGACGGCGAAATAGAGCAGTTGTGATTTAAACGCTTCGTAGTCTTTGTTCTGGATCGAGTTATAAAAACCGTTGTTCCACTTATTAAACGCCACGCTGAGCGCGACGAGACCGAGATTCAAGGCGACCACCACACCGAGCAGTAACCACGCCATACCCTTTTCTTCGGACTGCCAGTAGGGTTTGACCAGTGCCCAAACCTTACCGAACTGGCCACTGTCGGGGGTGGACAACTTATCGCTCATGCTGCTCATGCTCAGTACTCGTTAATGATCAGGTGAATGTTTCGACGCGTGCGGTGCTTAACGTGCGCGGGGGCTGCGACTATGAGGGACAACTCGGACTTGGGTTCCGCCGGCGCAGACGCGCAGATCAGTCAACTTCCATGATTGCTTCAATCTCGACTGCCACGCCCAAGGGCATACTGTAGGCACCGATGGCGACCCGCGCATGAGCACCGCGTTCGCCAAAGATTTCGAGGAATAATTCCGAGGCGCCGTTGATCACAGCACCGATCTCAGTGACATCAGGTGTGCAATTGACGTAGCCCGCAACTTTGGCAATCTGACGGATGCGATCAAGATTGCCGCCGAGTGCTTCGCTGGCCTGGGCCAGCACGTTTAAGGCTGACAGGCGCGCGGCGGCGCGTCCTTCTTCGATACTGAACTCGCGCCCCACTTTGCCAACGTAGCGCAACTCACCTTCCCATTGTGGGATCTGACCAGAGATATACAGGGTGTTACCGATGCGGGCCGCGCCTTTGATCTTCGCCACGCGCGGTGGCTGAGCGCGAGGAATAACGATATCAAGGGCGGCCAGGCGGGCGGCGATGCTGGGTGGCATGGCTGTTACTCCATAGTTCGGTGATAAATGGTGGAACCGTTTAACGCGCGACGTAGCCGCCGTCGACCGGCAGTGCATGACCCGTCATAAAGGATGCGCCGTCGGAAGACAGCCACACCACGGCGCTGGCAATTTCTTCAGGCTCGGCAATACGCCCCATGGGCTCAAGCTTGGCCAGCTTGTCGAAAAAACCCGGCAGAGATTTGTCCGCCGTTTCAGTCATGTTAGTGCGCACGCCACCCGGACACACGGCGTTAATGCGGATGTTATTGCGCGCGTACTCCATGGCGGCATTTTTGGTCAGGCCGATCACAGCGCTCTTGGCAGCGGAGTAGGTGACGGCGTGGCCCATGCCGACCAGGCCGGCGACCGAGGCCGTGTTGACGATCGACCCACCGCCTCCTGCAGACTGCGCGCCTCGCCGCCAGCGGCCGTGATGAGCGAGACGGTCGCACTCGACGATATCGCTCGCCATGACCCGTGCGCCGGCGCGCGCCAAGGCCACGGCAGTGGCGCGCCCGATGCCAGCTGCCGCACCCGTCACCAATGCAATCTTGCCGTCGCAAATAGCGATCATGCGCGCGCCCCCGTGGATTGTTTATGGCGACGAA
>JAYUQF010000228.1:0-4395 GCA_043756885.1 Pseudomonadota bacterium | reverse complement strand
GTGGATGTTCACCATGTCATTCTCCGTTCGTGCATTGACCGTTATTGAGTCTGGCGGTATTCGCGCCAGGACATCTCGCCATCGATGATACCGCCACGGTCCAGGGCCTCATTTTCGCTGACCTCCGCGGTTGACGATGTCGACTTGATGTGGATGTTGCTATTTGATGAGGTATTGATGTTGAAATCAGAACTGCCGAGATGCACTGCTGGTGTCGACGACATACCCTGCCCAAGGTCGATGAAATCCGCCGATTCAGTGACGCCGTCAGGGCAGCCCGCACAAGGCACCGTGCCGATGTTTGAAGTCGGCAATGCAGTGCCGGTTTCGAACGCAAGTACAAACAGACGGCTGGTGCCTTGTGAGGTGCACACGTTCAAGCTGGGTGTAAATGCGGCATTCAAGAGCAGGCCATCGATCAGCGAAGAGCGATTGGGGCTGCGCTCGGACGGATTGGGCGCAGTAAAGATTGAGTACTTGCGCTTCCAACCATTGGTCGTAACAGCAGTTTTAATTAAGGCCCCAAATGTGGTGTCGATGGCGCCGTCGCCGTTGAGATCCACGTCACCGTTGGAGCGTACTCGCGATCCGCTGACGTCTGTCAGTCCGGCCAGCGATATCACCTGACTACTTGTCGGCGGATCGGCGAAGCCCGCACCGGTCTGCGGTTTGGTGTCGATAAGGCCGTACAAAGTTTGTTGCGTGGTACTGGCTTTATCGCCTGTGACCAGCGCACGCCCGGTGCCGGCGATGACCCAGGTGCGCTCGCGTTTATCGATCGTCACCGACGGTTGCGCGAAAAAGGGTTGGTTACTTGCCAGCAGTTGATACGGCGCGCCCCAGTTGCTTGGCGAGGGATCTTCACCCAGCGCCAGTCGCCACAAAGAGCCGGTGGTGCCGGCAGCATCACCCACCGTGCCGAAGTAAATAGATTCGGCCTTCATATCAAGATCAAAATCCGGCACAACGGCGTCGCCAACAAGGGTATTGTTCTCGTCCAGTAGTGCAAAGCCGGCACCAAATGGGCCGCTGGTTATACGCGCGCCTTCAACACTGGTCAAAGAACTACGACCCTTCGCCAAATCGGTCAAATCGTAGGCAAACAGTCGTGCTTTCTGGGTAGAAGCACCCGTGCCCAGATTGGTCGGCCCGGAACCGAACACCAGATACCACTTGTTCGGGCTCGATACATCCGAGGTGTCATTGGGCCGAATCGGGTCGCCTATCGGCACCACCGTCGGCGCCGAAGTTGTCAGATTGAGGGTGTCGGGTTTGAGCTCCGCCAGTAATTTGGGTGGCACCTCCGGGTTGGTAATATCCAATACAACGTAGGCGGATTTTGTGGTCTCGCCGGGAGATACCGTGCCGTCTTCGTTGACGTCGATAGATATCTTGGTGGTATCGGTGCCACCACCCAGGCGCATACCTTGTACTAACACCGTGCCCCACCCACCCGGGTGGTCGGTATCGTCGTCGAAGATCTTGGCGTCAAAAATGCGCGGCGTCTGGTCCATGGTAAACACATGGGTGTAATCCGAGCGTGCGCCCCACTGCAGATGAGGTAACAAGTTCTTCGGGATATAGGCCCACAACTCGGCGCCCAGTGGATGGGCGACTTCGCTGGTGTCCTTGAGCCTGAACTTTTTAGTTGCACTATCGAAGAAGCCCGCGTTAAACGCGTGGATCATGCCGTCATTGGCACCGACATAAACCACCTGACGTCGATTGCGGTAGTGAAAGACGAACTCCCGGTAGGAGGTATCCTGTGCGATGCGATCAAAGCCTTCAATGGGGGCGGCCAGGGAGATCGGTGACGACGAGGCGATATCACCCAGCCGCATCACTTCCGGCTCGCCCGACGCGGTCTGGGCAACACCCGTACCGTTATCACCCGCGTAGTCGACGATGCGATTGCGCATGCCGGAGAGTTCTTTGCCGCGCACCCACCTGATCAACTTCTGGGCGCTGGCGAGGTCGCCTTCGTCCAGCCAGCGCCAGCGATTGGCGGTGCTGAGGGTGCTGGCGTCAAAACTGACCAACTCTGAGCCGTCGGCTGCGACCAGGTCGTCGGCGATGCCGCTGGGGCCGGTGTCCATCCATGTCAGGATATGCCGCCCGGCATTGGGGCTGGCACTGAACACGGTGTCGTACGCGCGTTGATTCTCAACGGTGTCCATATCCAGATCTGCTAAGCGGTTGCGCGCGTTCCATATGTTTTCCAGTTCGCTCAATTCCAGCGGTCCGGATGGGGTGGGGTCTTTGAAGATATCCGGATCGCTGGACGACAGACGACGGAATTTGGAACGTCGGTCGTCGCTATCGAAAAAAATCCGAATCACCTTGTCGGTATCGTAGTTATCCAGGACGCCATCCTGATCGCCGTCCTCGCGAATAAAACCAGCAGGGTCGATGAATAGTGCGGTGAGTGTGCCTATCCATTCGGCCTTGTTTTGCGCTGCGGTATTGTCGGCCTTGAACGGATCAAACACCGCCTGGAAAACCGCACCGACACCCTCTTGGTTGCTCGCCACGACCGCCGCCGCAGTGCCGGACGATACCCGTTCAATGATGATGTCGAACACCGCTGTCAAAGCGTCTTCGAGGGCGGCGGGATTGGACACGAAGAAATAATTATCCGGCACGCCATCGCCGTCCGGGAAATCGTCGCCGTCGCCATCTGCCGTTATGAGACCGCGGGCGTCGCGTACATCCCATTCCCGCTTGAGGTCGGGCTTGTCATCGTCATCGGCATCCAGGAATCCACCCCACTTGGCGGCATAGAACATCGGGTTTTCAAGCAGGTCTGCACTGTTTGAAGCGCTGGCCGTAAAGGTATGGGACTGTGTTCCACGCTGGCCACCAGCTTCAGAGAGCGCTCGACAGTTGGTGCAGCCAAGCACGCCGGTGGTATCGGCGAAGTTACTGCCTTCGATGCCGGAATAGGCGTGGAAACCATCCTGCGATGTGCCGCTGATGATGAAACCGAATAGCTGCGCGCCACCAGTCGACTCGGCGACTGCGTTGGTTGTAATCGAGATCTGGGCTGGGTCAACATTGGTATTGACCACATAGTCAAACGTGCCCCACATGTCCTGGTCAAAATCGCCGCCTTGTTCGGAATCTTCCCAGTTGACATAAAACTTGCCGTGGAAAAGCCCAGTGCCATTTTTTGCCACCGGAAAATTAACCGATGGCACACCTGTGGCGGAGATATCTGCAGTGCCGTCGGGTGTGGTGTTAGGCAAACCGACCGAGGCGCGGTCTGTGGGGTCAACTTCCGCGTGTTTGCGTACGACTTTAAAATCCACCAGCGTGCCACCGCCATTGTTGCCGGTCAGGCGATAGGCGGGCAGGATGCGCACTTTTTTCACGGTGCCGGTCGGGCCCAGCGGAATTTCGATGGTCGGCACTGAGGTGGCCAGTGCCACGCCAAAGGTATTGATCTTCTGGTCGTCGGGCAGATCAGAGCGCATGTCATTGGTATGGGCATACCAGGCCATGCCGGCCATGTGATACGAGCCCAAGCCGGTCGGCGCTTCTGGGCAGATACCAAAAGCGTCGCCCAACTGGGCCACGGTTTTTTGTGTACAAAATTCATCGACGCTGGCACCGGCACGGCCGATGAAGTAGGCATTGCCGCTGATCTTTTCGTCGTTGCCAATCGTGGTCGTCAAGCTTGCAGCGGAATTGGAGCCACCGAAGATAGTAGCGGTGGTCTGATCGTTGTCGTAGGTGCTGACGCTGGCATTGAAGGCGATGACATTGAGCGAGGCGCAGGCGTTATTGGTATTCAACGGGTCTACGTTCCACGGGATATCGGTCATGGTCGCAAAAGTGCCGGTGTCGGCGGGATCAAACGCCACCGTGGGCGCGCGCCCTGTGCCGATAGCGAAGTAGCGTAAGGTCTCAAGATAAATTTCCGACATGGGATTGCCCCACGAGCGGCAGTTCCCCTGAACAATGGTCGCCAGCTGGAAGCCGCAATTGTC
The DNA here is from genome assembly GCA_043756885.1 of Pseudomonadota bacterium. Taxonomy (GTDB): domain Bacteria; phylum Pseudomonadota; class Gammaproteobacteria; genus JADJYF01. The sequence continues at coordinate 406 of JAYUQF010000228.1, read as the reverse complement.
AGAGCCACCTGCGGTATCGCCGAAGTAGGTGCCATCCTGATTGCGATAGCCCCACATGCGCATGATTTTGAGGGTGTTGATAATGGTGCCGTTGGCGGGCAAAACGGTTTTGAACGTACCGTTGGTGGAGGTGTTGATTTCGTCCGAGAGATCACCAACGGCTTTGCGCAGGGCGCCACCGGAGATATTTCTGCTCCAACTACCGGTGACTAAACCGAATTTGATCAATCCCGCTTCGCCGTAGCGTTGCAGCAGGCCGGTGGGTTTACGGTTGTCGTCGGGATAGGTCTGGCAGTTTTCGAGGTTCTGGGTGGCGTCAAAATAAGTCGGGTCGCAAACTTTCACACGCACGATACGCTCCGGGCTGCCGCCCGCTGTGAGCAGGCGCAGGGCGTTCGGTGGATCG
>JAYUQF010000227.1:0-1744 GCA_043756885.1 Pseudomonadota bacterium | reverse complement strand
CGGATTGGTATTAAATTTATTGCCCATGATCGCTCATATCCGCCGGGCCCCGCACGGGCGCAGGCGTCCTTAGCTCGGCACGCGTTTGATCTGTGCGCCCAGGTTGGAAAGCTTTTCTTCGATGGTCTCGTAACCGCGATCGATGTGATAAATGCGGTTTACTTCGGTGGCGCCCTTGGCCACCAGACCTGCCAGTACCAGACTTGCCGAGGCGCGCAAGTCGGTTGCCATTAACGGCGCACTGGTGAGCTGCTTGACGCCGGTGGTGATCGCAGTATTGCCTTCAAGCTTGACCTGCGCGCCCATGCGTTGCAGTTCGAGTACGTGCATAAAGCGGTTTTCGAACACCGACTCCGTGATGGTGCCGGTACCGTTAGCAATGCAATTCATGGCGGTGAATTGCGCCTGCATGTCCGTCGGAAAGCCGGGATAGGGCGACGTGTGAATATCGACCGCGCGCAAAGCATCGCCATTCATACTGAGCTCTATCCAGTCCTCGCCCATCGTCATGTGCGCGCCGGCCTCATTCAACTTGGCGATCACGGCTTCGAGCAGTTGCGGACGCGTGTTCTTCAATTTGACCTTGCCGCCGGTCATCGCGGCGGCGACCAGATAAGTGCCGGTCTCGATGCGGTCAGGCAGGATGTCGTAGCGGGTGCCACCGAGTGACTCAACGCCTTCGATGCGAATGATATCGGTGCCAGCGCCTTCAATCTTGGCACCCATGGCGATCAGGCAATCGGCAAGGTCGACAACCTCCGGTTCGCGCGCAGCGTTGCGCAGCACAGTGACGCCCTTGGCGAGCGTGGCAGCCATCATCAGATTTTCAGTGCCGGTCACGGTGACCAGATCAAGCACCATGTCGACGCCCTTCAGACGTTTGGCTTTAGCGCGAATGTAGCCACCTTCGACTGACAGATCCGCACCCATCATGGTCAGGCCCTGCAAATGCAGGTTGACCGGCCGCGAGCCGATTGCACAACCGCCAGGCAAAGACACATCGGCCGAGCCGTAACGTGCCAACAGTGGCCCCAGCACCAGAATCGAGGCACGCATGGTGCGCACCAATTCGTAGGGGGCAAAAAATTCCTTGATGGTGCTGGTGTCGACTTCAACGTGCATACGCTCGTCGACCGTCAACGAACACCCCATACGCCCCAGCAGTTCCATGGTGGTGGTGATGTCGTGCAGGTGCGGCACGTTGCCGATCAACATCGGCCCGTCCGCCAACAGCGTTGCGGCAAGAATAGGCAGCGCAGCGTTCTTGGCACCAGAAATGCGAATTTCGCCGGCAAGGGCAATGCCGCCGTGAATGATGAGCTTGTCCATCGGGCTTAGACCCTGATCACAGCGTCTGGAACTTGCGTGCCTTTTCCCAGGCTTCCCTGGTATAGGTTTGTATGGAGAGCGCGTGTATCGCACCTTCCATACTGGTGCCAAGCGTGCCGTAGACCATACGGTGTTGTTTGATCATCGGCACCCCGACAAACGCGTCACTTATGACCCGTGCGACAAAGTGGGCTCCGTCGCCGTCTACATGCACTTCGGCGCCGGCCAAGCCGGTTTCAATCATCTGGCGAATTTCAGCGGGGGTCATAAGCTTCTACGCGTGGCGGCGGTCGTTTGGTAACTATTGAGCCTGGGCGGCATAGCGTTGATTCTTGGTTTCAAGCGACTGGATCAGCGCGGGCAAGCCGTCGTTTTTGATCGCTGCGGCGAATGAAGCACGGTAGGTTTTGATCAG
>JAYUQF010000226.1:0-1744 GCA_043756885.1 Pseudomonadota bacterium | reverse complement strand
GCGCACGGCCGATGGCCAGCGGCCAAAGCAACCGCATCGTCGAGAAAAAACAGTGGTGTCCAGCGCCGCGGGCGCGCCAGCGGCCAGCGCCAGCCGCGGAAAGTGGTGACACAGGTGATCCACAGATCGCCTGTGTGATGGCGCACTACCTGTTCGTGATCATCAACCACACAACCCCGGTTACCGGTAAACAGACCACGTGCTGCGACCGCATGAAGATCGCCCCAGGGATCAACTCTGTTCCGTCGCGGTGACATGGTTTATGTGCGCCGTCAGTAACAATCACCCCGCGCTACTGGGCGCGCACCTCAACGATAAAACCATCGGGCAGTTCGCGGTTGCCGTAGATGAAGTCGCCGTTGATATCGCTGATCAACAGCCGCTTACCAACAAAGCGCAGGCCCCAGGGATTGATGAGGCCGCTGACCACCAGTTCCATGCGCCCCTGCGGTGTGAAGCGATAAACCTTGCCATCGGCGCGCAAGGCCTGACTCTGAGGCACTGGGATCTCGAACGAACCAACATCGACCACAAATAGCTGACCGCCATAGGTACCAAACCCGGCCGGGGCGATATCTAAGCCGCCAAACATGGTGCCGCCCTCGGCCACCGCCTTGTCGACAATCGTGCCATCGGGCAGCACGCGTAATACGGCTGTACCGCTGGCCGCATACAAACCACCACGCACGACTGTTACCAGCAAGGATTTACCGTCCAGCGCAAAGCGCACATACAAGGGTGCACCGTGGCGCTTTTCATCGAAGCTCGTAAACGGCTGGCATTGGCCATCCGCACTGACGGTATAAATGGTGCCGTTGGAACTGGTGACCGCGTAGAGCTTATTGCCAAAGGGGCTGCCAGGGGGCGCAAAGCCGGCATCAACACCCGTACCGCTGACACGTTTGGCATCTAAAGGTGGCAATGTGCAGAACACGCTGACGGCAAAATCATTATGGGGGTCGATACGTTGAATGAGATAGTTTTCGACCTGATTCTGTGAGCCAATCTTAGGCTGCGACAGCGCAAAAATCTGGCCGCCGTAAGTACCAAAATCCGCCGGCGCGATATCGAAACCGGCACTGACCGGCGTCATCTTGTTGGCATCGACCAGGACCTTGACCTGACCTTGCGCATCTACCGCCACCATGCGGCTGCCCTTGTCTCCCTCTACCTTGCCGTCATCGTTCAGCCACACATCGCCGTCTTTTTCGTGCATGACCAAGGGGTCGTAAAGTTCACCCGGTGGCACCAGCACCTTGGCGCTAAAACCTGCGGCCGGTTGGATGTCGATCTTTAACAGGCGTTCGAGCAAATCGGTCAGCTGGTTTGTTGCACCGGCGCCCTCGACCATCACGGCCAGGACGAGCAGTGCGCTCCATCTTTTGATTACTTGCATGACGAAGTTTCTCCCGTGTTGCAGGCAGCAACATAATCAATCGCCGCGCGGCCCGACATCTCGCTATGTCTTCAGTCTGTCGATTTGTTATCTAAACGATGCTGCGCATCGAGCCTAAAGATTGGATAGCGCGCGCGACTCGCCGTAAAAAACACCCGGGGCGCAACGCTAGAACACGACAACTGCCAGGCACCGATCGACAAAAACACTGCCACCCCCATGCGACGCGCGCCCATCTTGCCGTGGGAATTGATCGAATTACCGTTGAATGCCGAAATCCGACTCAAGGACCACGCTATGCCGCGCGCGGTTAAAAACTCATTGGCTTCGTCCCATAACTTGAGGAAC
>JAYUQF010000225.1:0-4446 GCA_043756885.1 Pseudomonadota bacterium | reverse complement strand
TAAAGCGGGGATAAACATCGGCGCCAAAGGGTACGCAGGCAGCGCGCGCGCAGCGATGCCAGTCAACGGCGTCTTGTTCGAAGCCGTAATAGGGGGTCAGATCAAAACCGCCACCAAACCACCACACCGGCGGCTCGTCGGGTGCCTGCGCGACAAACAGTCGCACGTTGGCGTGAGTGGTCGGCACAAAGGGGTTGTGCGGATGCACGACCAGGGACACGCCCATGGCGCGGAAGCCGCGTCCCACCAACTCGGGCCGGCGCACCGTTGCGGCCGGTGGCAAGGTGCTGCCGGTGACGTGGGAAAAATTAACCCCCGCCTGTTCGAACACCGCGCCCGCACTCAATACACGTGTCTGCCCACCGCCGCCCTCGGCACGGGTCCACGCGTCTTCATGAAATTGCGCCTGGCCGTCGAGTGCGGTGAGTCCGGCACAGATCCGGTCCTGCAGTCCGCGCAGCCAGCTTTCGACCTTGACGATGGCAGCGTCATCAATCATGTCAGTCATGCTCTTATCCTCCACAGGGGCGCCGTAGGCCAAGCCTGGTGGGATCTGTTAATGTAGCCAACGCACCCATGACAGCTCCACCGAAGCCTTAGCCGATGACCGCACGCACCGCTACCATCACGCGCGACACCAAAGAAACCCAGGTCGCCGTGACTGTCAATCTCGATGGCACTGGCGTGGCCGCACTCGCGACCGGCATACCCTTTCTCGATCACATGCTCGACCAGGTGGTGCGTCACGGACTTATCGATCTCGACATCAAAGCCAATGGTGATCTGATCATCGATGCGCATCACACCGTCGAAGACATCGGCATCACCCTTGGCATGGCGGTGCAAAAAGCTCTGGGCGACAAACGTGCCATCCGGCGTTATGGCCACGCCTATGTGCCGCTCGACGAAGCCCTGTCGCGGGTGGTGATCGACCTCTCCGGCCGGCCAGGCCTGGTTTTTGAAGTTGATTTTCCGCGCGCGCGCATCGGCGAATTTGACGTCGACCTGTTCCACGAATTTTTCCAGGGTTTTGTCAATCACGCGATGTGCACGCTGCATGTTGATTGCCTGCGTGGTCGTAACGCGCACCATATCATCGAAACTGTTTTTAAGGCCTTTGGGCGCGCATTGCGTATGGCGGTGGAAGCCGATGCTCGTATGGGCGATGCACTGCCGTCGACCAAGGGCGCGCTGTAAACTCTACAATCTGGGTTGGTAGTGATGTCGACTGTCGCCGTCATTGATTACGGTGGAAGCAATTTACGTTCGGTCGTGAAGGCACTGGAGAGTGTGGCCGGCACGGACCATCACATCATCGTCGCCGACGACGCACGCTCCGTTGCCAATGCTGACCGCGTGGTATTTCCCGGCCAAGGCGCCATCGGCGACTGCATGGCGCGGCTGCATGCCCATGGCCTAGTGGAGGTCATTCGCGAATGTACCCGTACGCGACCCTTCTTAGGGATCTGTCTGGGCCTGCAATCGCTGGTCACCCACAGCGCGGAAGACGGCGGCACTGCGTGCCTGGATATTTTTGCCGGTGAAGTAGTGCGTTTCCCCGCGAATCCGCCACCCGCGCCCGATGGCAGTCCGCGCAAGATCCCGCACATGGGATGGAATCAGGTCGTGTGGACCCGCGAGCACCCCGTGACACGCGGCATCACAAACGATACGCGATTTTATTTTGTGCACAGTTATTACGTCGTGCCGAGCGATGGCACTCTGACGCTCGGTGTCACCGACTACATCGCGCCCTTCACCGCAGCGCTGGCCAGCGGTTATGTCATCGCCACGCAATTTCATCCGGAAAAAAGTGCGCAGGCCGGCCTCAAACTGTTGGCCAACTTCCTCGCCTGGAATTGACCCGGCGCCTAAACGCGCGGACCTCCCCCCTTCGAGTAGGCTTCCCAGCGCGTCGGCGCTGGCGCAGTCTTCGTCCTGCAGATTCACCAGGAGAGACTCCATGCAAATACCAACGCTGGCCGAATACTCAAAAAAGTACGATCACATCAAGTTTGAGCGCGAGGATGGCATCCTGTTGCTCACCCTGCACTCCCAGGGTAGCGATCTGGAATGGGGTTTTACGCCCCATCAGGAACTCGGCTACTGCTTTGGTGATGTCGCCGCCGATCCCGACAACAAGGTCATCATCTTGACCGGCAGCGGTGAAACTTTCATACACAAAGAAGATCTTGGCGCGGGCGATGGGGCGGGTGTGACTGCCGACGTTTGGTCGACCCATGTGCTGCCGGACGCCAAACGTCTGATCATGAACCTGCTTGAGATCCAGGCGCCCATGATCGCGGCGGTGAACGGGCCTGCCTCGGTGCATGCCGAGCTCGCGTTGTTATGCGACATCGTGCTGGCCGCCGATCACGCCACCTTCCAGGATGCGCCCCACTACCCCAGTGGCCTGGTGCCCGGCGACGGCGTGCACGTGGTGTGGCCCATGCTGCTCGGTTTAAATCGCGCACGTTATTTTTTGATGACCGGTCAGGAGCTGTCGTCCAAAGAAGCCTTGGATCTGGGCGTCGTCAACGAAGTCATGCCGTTAACCAAGTTGTTACCCCGCGCCTGGGAACTGGCACGCAAGATCCGCCTGCGCCCGGCGCTCACCACCCGCCTGACCCGCGAAACAATGCTCATGCAGGTCAAACGCGCGATGCTTGATCAATTGCCCTACGGCTTGGCACTTGAAGGCCTCGGGGCCTGTGATTATTGGCCTAAGGAGTTTGCCAAGGAGAAACTTTAACGCGTCGTGGGGCCAGCTGTGGCGCTCGCGCGCAGGGTAAGGTTTACCGTGTAGATACCAGGAGACTAGAGCCTTGAAGAAGACGCAAACTGACTTATGCCGGTTGCTGATCAGCATCGTGGCCGCTGCGCTAAGCCCCGTCTCGTTCGCGGATGAAGTTTTAACGCCAGACACCATCATCACGCCGCTCATGGAAAAGCCGCTGGCGAAACGCGCCGCAGCCGTTGCGGGCTTATTGTCGGTCGAGTATGCGCCGGGTGCTGGCACGCCGCCCCATTCGCACCCCGCTGATACGTTTGTTTACGTGCTCGAAGGTGCCATCGAGATGCAAGTCGCTGGTGGGCAGCTTAGGGTCTTAAAACAAGGCGAGACCTTCTACGAATTGCCGACGGACAAACATACGGTGTCACGCAATGCGAGCAAAACCGAGCGTGCAAAATTCCTCGTGATGTTTATCAAGGAGAAGTCCGCCGAGTTGCTCGTACCAGAACCAACGGTTGGCCCTTAGTCGGCCTGGCCACGAGCGGAGCTGTGCACTACGTTGTAGAGTCACGCCTATTGCTCAAACCAAGGAACCCGCGATGAAAGAGGCCTGGACCCATCACCAACGCGATATCAACGGCTTTCGTATGCATTACGTGACGGCTGGCCAGGGTTATCCGCTGGTTTTGTTGCACGGCTGGCCGCAGAGCTGGTTTGAATGGCGCAAGGTCATACCGGCGCTCGCTGAGCGCTTCACGATCATCGCACCGGATCTGCGTGGGCTTGGTGATTCTGAAAAACCCATGAGCGGTTATGACAAGCGCACCATGGCCAGCGACGTGCGCGAACTCGTGAAGCAACTCGGATACAGCAAGGTCGGCGTGGTCGGCCACGATTGGGGCGGGGCGGTGGCGTTTTATTTTGCCTACGACAATCGCGACCTTGTTGAGCGCATGCTCATCCTCGACATGGTGCCCGGTTTGATTAAGGCGGGTGATGCGTTTGCTCTGGAGTTTGCACTCAAGATCAATCACGTGTTCTTTCACGGTGGCAATCCCGACTGGGCCACCATGTTGGTCAGTCAGAACATTGACGGCTATTTACGCCGCTTTCTGACGACGCTGGATTTTAACTACAGCCCGGCGGTATTCAGCGAAGAAGAAATTGCGGAGTACGTGCGGGTGAACTCGATTCCTGGTTCCATTCGTGCCGGCTTCCAGTGGTACGCCGCGGGCCTGCGCGAAGACACTATCAATCTGGCCAACGCCACCCACAAGCTCAGCATTCCGGTAGCGGCCTACGGCGGCGCGAGTTTTCTCGGCGACATCCGGCCTTACTGGCAGACCGTCGCTGAGCAGGTTGAGGGCGGTTCGGTCGCACAATGCGGGCATTTCATACCGGAAGAACAACCGGGTTTTGTGATCGATACGGCCTTGAAATTTTTTGCGCCGCTGGCTGGCACCTGAAACCTTGGAAACACACTACGCCGAGCAAGAACCCCCGCGCAGTGAGATCAACGCCCTGCCAGGTGCGACCCTGCTTGAATTTGGCAGCCCTTATTGCGGACATTGCCAGCGGGCAAAAGCTTTGATCGAACAGGTAGTGGCCACCCATGGGGGTCTGCGTCATATCAAGATCTTTGACGGACCGGGTCGGGCGCTGGGGCGCTCGTTTCACATCAAACTTTGGCCCAGCTTGATCCTCATGGTCGA
>JAYUQF010000224.1:0-12883 GCA_043756885.1 Pseudomonadota bacterium | reverse complement strand
TGTAGGCTGCATCGCCGTATTTGCTGAGCATGAAATCGCGCACCATCTCGGCGATATGCGGCGCCGGCACCTCGACCGCCTGCCCGTGCCATTGGGCGTTAACGGGTGCGTCGACAGCGGCGGAGTACTGCGTCTGGTCGATGTATCCGAGCTTAAGCATGCGGCCGAGCACGTAGGTGCGCCGCTCGCGCGCGGCTTCGGGGTCGGCGATGGGGTTATTTCGCGACGGGGCCTTGGGCAGGCCGGCAATCATGGCGATTTGTGCAAGGTCCAGCTTATCGATGGTCAAGCCGTAATAGACCTGTGCGGCCGCGCCTACGCCATAGGCTCGGTGTCCGAGGAAAATCTTGTTCAAGTAAAGTTCGAGAATTTCGTCTTTGCTGAGCTCGCTCTCGATAACGTAAGCCAGCACCACTTCTTTCAGCTTGCGCTCGTAGGTTTTTTCGGGAGAAAGGAAAAAATTACGAGCCACCTGCATGGTGATGGTGCTGCCACCTTGCTTCTTTTCGTGGGTTGAAACCAATCCAATGACCGCGCGCACGATAGCCATCCAGTCAACGCCCGGATGCTCATAAAAACGGTCATCCTCTGCGGCAATAAAGGCCTGTTTCAGTAGTGGCGGCGCCTCCTCGATTCTGATCGGGGTGCGCCGCTTTTCACCAAACTCCCCGACCAACAGGCCGTCACTGGAGAGCACCTTGAGTGGTGTTTGCAGCCTGACCTCTTTCAAGGCCTCAACCGGCGGTAATTGAGGCAAGACGTACCACAGGGTGCCCGCCGCACCGACGATGCAGAGCAGGAGAATTAGCAGCAAGCTGTAGAAGGAAAAACGCAACATGTTGGGGTCGGGGCCGAGAAACGTCTATATGTTATGCATGTTTACATTAAAAAGCGGGCGTAAGATTTGATTTCTATTGGTTTTTATCAAAAATTAGTGTTGTTTTTCAGTTGTCGGTTGGCTATAGTTAGCGCGGATTTCTAAGGTTACGACGTATTTTAGCCCGCTAACTGATTAATTCAAAAGGGAAATATGGTGTCTCTTTTTCGCCGCGCCAATGCACCACTCCTGGGGATCGACATCAGTTCTACGTCGGTCAAACTGCTTGAGCTATCGCGTACCGGCGGCCGGTACCGCGTAGAGAGTTACGCAGTGGAACCGCTTCCGCCCAATTCCGTGGTGGAAAAGAATATAACGGATGCCGAGCTCGTCGGCGAGGCGATACGCCGCGCCGTGGCCAAGAGTGGGGCCAAATCTAAAACGGCAGCTTGTGCAGTCGCCGGCTCGGCGGTTATCACCAAGATCATCACAATGCCCGCAGAACTCTCCGAAGACGACATGGAGAGCCAGATTCAGATCGAAGCCGACCAGTACATCCCCTATCCGCTGGAGGAAATCAGCCTGGATTTCCAGGTCTTGCAGCCTTCGGAGCACGAGCCTGACAAGGTCGACGTCATGCTCGCGGCCTCGCGCAGCGACAACGTCGACATCCGCGTAGCGGCACTGGGCGTTGGTGGGCTCACGGCCAAAGTAGTGGATGTCGAGGCCTTCGCACTTGAAAACGCCATGAGCCTGCTGGTCGAAGGCAACGAACTGATTGCTGATTCACACGTCGTGGCAGTGATGGACGTCGGTGCCACCACCTCGACGCTGAGTGTGTTGGAAGACTCAAAGATCATCTACACCCGCGAGCAATCTTTTGGTGGGCGCCAGCTGACAGACGAAATCCAGCGACGCTACGGTCTGTCCTACGAAGAAGCCGGGCTCGCCAAGCGCCAAGGTGGACTGCCGGACAACTATCACCCCGAGGTCCTGCAGCCGTTCATGGAATCAATGGCCCAGGAAATTAATCGCGCCCTGCAGTTTTTTTATTCGTCAAGCCAGGTCGGCGCGGTGGATCACGTTGTAATCGCCGGCGGCTGCGCATCGATAGAGGGTATCGACAAATTAATTCAATCGAAGATCGACACCTCCGTGACGGTTGCCAATCCATTTAAGAACATGTCCGTCTCTTCGCGCGTCAAAGCCGAGGCGCTCGCCAATGATGCGCCGGCATTGATGATTGCGTGCGGCCTAGCATTGAGGAGCTTCGACTAATGCCTCGCGTTAATCTACTCCCATGGCGCGAAGAACTCCGCAAGCAGAGGCGTACAGAATATCTGTCGATGCTCGGTGTGTGTGCCGTCGCCGCGACGGTTATCTGGTTCGTCATTCACCTTTATTTCAATGCGCTAATCGAACAGCAGCAGCGCCGGAACAATTTCCTGACCGCGGAAATCAAACTGCTCGATATAAAAATCGCTGAAATCAAACAGCTTGAAAAAGAAAAAGAAAACCTGATCGCGCGCATGAAGGCGATCGAAACCCTGCAGACCAGTCGCCCAATCGTTGTGCACTTGTTTGACGAACTGGTCTCCACTCTACCCGATGGCGTCTACCTGACTTCCCTGATTCAATCAGGCGATAAAGTCACCATAAAAGGAATCGCTCAGTCCAACGCGCGCGTCTCAAACTACATGCGCAACGTCGAAGCCTCGCAGTGGGTAAAAGAACCTAAGCTCTCGATCATTCAGTCGAAGACAGAGGACGGCAAGCGTATCGCCGATTTTACCTTGACCCTCAAGCAGACCAAGCTTAAATCCGACAAAGAAAGCGACGAAGAGGAACAACTCTGATGAAAATGTCGGACTTGCAAAACCTGAGCGTTGAGAACATTGGTAGCTGGCCGATGCCGGTCAAGATTGCCGGTGCGATCCTGGTCGCAAGCACGATTATTGGCCTTGGTTGGTGGTACGACATCGACCCACTACAAAAGCAACTGACGGAAGAACAAAAGAAGGAGGGCGATCTCAAGATCGCTTTCGAAGGTAAACAGAAAAAAGCCGCGAACCTTCCAGCTCTGAAACAACAGCTGGAGGATATTAAGGAGACTTTCGGAGATCTGCTAAAACGCTTGCCAAACAAGACTGAAGTCGCAGAGCTGCTCGTCGACATTTCCCAACAGGGCCTCGGCGCCGGGCTTGAGTTCGACCTCTTTAAGCCAGGCAACGAACAGCCCGCAGACTTCTATGTTGAATTGCCTATCGAGATTCGGGTCATTGGCAACTTCCACCAGTTCGGTACCTTTATCAGCGGCATTTCCGACCTGCCGCGCATCGTAACGAGCCACAACATCAAGATCGAACCGACCACCGGTGGGCGGCTGCTTTTGCAGACGACTGCAAAAACCTATCGGTATATCGACGAAGAGAGCGAAGGCGAAGGCGGGGGTTCTTAATCATGAAGTCGGGGCTGAAATTCGGATACTCTCGGGTCTGCGCCACCCTCGCGGTAGTTGCGCTCGCGAGCGGATGCGTGTCTAGCGACATGTCCGACCTTGAGAAGTACAAGGAAGAAGTGCTGGCGCGCAAGGGTGGCAATATCGAACCTTTGCCGCCTATCAAGCCATACGAGCACTACGTCTACCAGGCGCTGGAGCTGGGACTGCGTGACCCCTTTAAGTCCTTCCTGGAAGAGAAGCCTGAAAAAAATCAGGAAATAAAGGGTATCGACGCTGCCCAACAGAAATATGTCGACGAAATCCAGACTCACAATCGTGAAGAACTGGAAAGCTACGAGCTCGACGCTATGCGAATGGTTGGTTTGCTCGAACGCACCGAGGATCTGTGGGCCATCGTCAAAGATCAGGGTGGCACTGTGCACCGCGTACAGGTTGGCAACTACCTGGGACGCAACTTCGGCAAGATCACGAATATTCAAGAAGACCGTATCGACGTGCGCGAAATTATCAAGGACGCGCAGGGGCGCTGGCAGGAACGCGCTGCATCACTCGCGTTGTCCGAAGAATAACCCAGACAAGGGGTCGAAAGATGAGTATTAAAACCAGCCTGAATACCTTAACGAGCAGCCGGCGTGGGCCCGCGCTACGTGAGCGCTGTACGAGCCGAATACCGTTGGTCGTCGGCTTGCTGACCCTTACAACGCTGCTCTCGACCCCGGTATCGGCGGCCACATTAGACAATGTCACCTACACTTCCCTGCCAGGCGACCGTGTGCAGGTCAAGTTAAAGCTGTCGAGCCCCGTGGAGAGCGCGCCGCTGAGCTTCACCATCGACAACCCTGCGCGTATCGCCATCGATTTGCCTGGCACTACCCTGAACCTGCAGGACCGCACCAAGCGCATTGGTGTCGGAAACGCCGAGAGCGTGACCGCTGTCGAAGGCGAAAACCGTTCGCGAGTCGTCCTGAACCTGGGCCGGCTCGTACCCTACGACATCGAAACGACCGGTGACGTCATCGCGATCACACTAGAAGGTAGCGAAACGAGTCTGAAGACCCAGGCGTTACCGACTGCGCCAACCAGCACAACATCGGCGCCGGCTGCGAGCCTCGCCAGCGGCCCGGCCAATACCATGCCTGGAAACGGTAAAGGCAGTATTCAAGACATTGATTTCCGCCGCGGTGACCACGGCGAAGCGCAGGTTGTCATTAAGATGTCCGCACCTGACATCGGCATCAACATAGCCCAGCAGGGCGACAACGTCGTCGTCGACTTCGCCGACACCAACCTGCCGGAAAATCTCGACCGTAAACTCGATGTGTTGGACTTTGCGACGCCGGCTAAGGAAATAGATACTTTCCGAGAAGGTAACGGCGCACGTATGGTGATTAAACCAACAGGGCTGTACGAACACCTCGCCTATCAGTCCGACAATACGTTGACGATCGAACTGCGAGCCTTGACCAAAGAAGAGGAAGTCGAGAACAAGAAGAAGAAATTCGGTTATACCGGCGAGCGCCTGTCGCTCAATTTCCAGAACATCGAGGTTCGCGCAGTACTGCAACTCATCGCAGACTTTACCGAGAAGAATCTGGTGGCCAGCGACACCGTCGGTGGCAACGTTACCTTGCGCTTGAAAAACGTGCCCTGGGACCAGGCTCTGGACATTATCCTCAAGTCACGCGGTCTCGACAAACGAGAAATCGGCAATGTCATGATGGTCGCGCCGCAGGAGGAGATAACCAATCGCGAAAAGCTCGAATTTGAAGCAGCGAAGCAGATCGAAGAACTTGCACCGGTGCGGACAGAATTCATGCAGATTAATTATGCAAAGGCATCGGATATCGTCAATTTGCTGAGAGGAAATAATCGCGGCGGCAACAACAACAACAGCGGCGGCGGCGGCAACAATAACAACAACAACAACAATAATAATAGTGGCGGCAATAACAATAACCGCGGCAACAATAATGGCAATTTGTTGTCTCCCCGCGGCAACGTTACCGTTGACGATCGCACAAACACGCTGATTGTGCAGGAAACCGCCGACAAACTGACGGAGATCCGTAATGTTGTGAAGGCCCTTGATACGCCGGTCCGCCAGGTACTTATCGAGTCGCGCATCGTCATCGCCAACGAAGACTTTTCGAAAGACATCGGCGTGCGCTTTGGGTACAGCCACAACGGAAACCTCAAAAACGCAAGACCGAGCCCTAGCGGCAGCGGCGTGTCGTCAGGCTTGAGTTCGTTTCTTGGTGGTGGTATCGCGGGCGACACAAAATATCCGCAGAACACCTCGTTCCATACCGACGATCTTGAAAACTACATCGTAGATTTGGCAACTTCTGGCCAAGCAGCTAATTTCAAATATGCGGTGGGCAAGCTGGGCAGCTATCTTCTCCAGCTCGAGTTGACGGCAATGCAGCAAGAAGGCAAGGGCGAAGTAATTTCTGCCCCGCGCGTGATTACTGCCAATCAGCACGAAGCCATCATCGAGTCGGGTACAGAAATCCCTTACCTCGAGGCGTCATCCAGTGGTGCGACTGCGGTGTCCTTCAAAAAAGCTGTTCTGAGCTTGAAGGTTACACCGCAGATTACTCCGGACGACCGCCTGATTATGGACTTGTCCGTGAACAAAGACTCGGTGGGCCAGGTGTTTGCAGGCATCCCAAGTATCGATACCAACGAGTTGAACACCCAGGTGTTGGTCGACGATGGTGATACGGTGGTGCTTGGCGGCATCTTTGAATCAGAGAATCGGGATGACAAGACCAGCGTGCCGTGGTTTGGCGACTTGCCTTACCTCGGCCGCTTGTTCAAGCGCACCGAGAACACCGCAAGCAAGCAGGAATTGTTGGTATTTGTCACGCCAAAGATCATCAAAGAGACCCTTTCATTGTCGAAGCGTTAAGTCGGCGACAACTGCTATTATCAGAGGCGGGAGCGTGGGCTCCCGCTTTTTTTTGTTGGAGCGACGATGGCCACCTGCAGACGCCCTGAGCGGCGCTAACTCGGCTGAACAATCATGGCCGGCGCATCACGCATATTTCTGGTCGGTCCCATGGGCGCCGGTAAGACCACCATTGGCAGTCAATTGGCGCGCCTGCTGAAGCTCAGTTTCATCGACTCGGACCAGGAAATTGAGCGTCGCACTGGCGCTAGCGTCGCGCTGATTTTCGATGTTGAAGGAGAAGTTGGTTTTCGGGAGCGCGAAACACGCGTGATCGACGAGCTGAGCCTGCGTGATGGCATCGTACTGGCGACCGGTGGAGGTGCGGTGCTGGCCATCGACAACCGCCAGCGGCTCACGGAGAGGGGCTTCGTGGTGTATCTCAAGAGCCCCGTGGATAAACTGGTCGAGAGGACTCGGTTTGATGCAAATCGACCGTTGTTACGTACCGCTGACCCGGCGGCGACTTTACGTGCCATCGTTGAGAAGCGTGAACCGCTGTATCAGGAAATAGCACACCTGGTTATCGATACCGGCAAACTGTCAGTCAAACAAGTGATAAAAAAGATAACGGGTAATCTGCCTTGAGTACGGTGCTTAGGGTCGAATTAGGGATGCGCAGCTACCCGATACATATCGGGGCCGGCTTGCTTGATGACCGCACCCTGTTCGAGGGGCTGGTCAAAACCGAGCAAGTGATGGTGCTCTCAAACGAGGTTGTGGCGCCGCTCTACCTGGAGCGGGTGCGTGGTCATTTTGTTACGCGCCGCTGCGAAACCTTGATATTGCCCGATGGTGAGGCGCATAAGACCCTGGATTCGTTCGGGAAGGTGATGGGGTTCATGCTGGAAAAGCGCATGGAACGTGGTGCTTTGCTGATCGCTTTGGGTGGCGGTGTAATTGGCGATCTGGCTGGTTTTGCTGCTGCCTGCTATCAGCGCGGCATCGATTTTCTGCAGGTGCCCACCACCTTGCTTGCGCAGGTTGATTCTTCCGTCGGAGGCAAGACGGCAGTCAATCATCCGCTGGGCAAAAATATGATCGGCGCTTTTCACCAACCCATCGCTGTCGTCGCAGACACGACAACCCTGGATACGCTACCTGCGCGCGAGTTGCATGCGGGACTCGCAGAAGTCATTAAGTACGGGCTGATCCGCGATCGTGACTTTTTCGATTGGCTCGAAACCAATCTCGATGCCTTGTTAGCGCGTCAGCCTGCTGTCTTGGCAGAAGCCGTGTCGCGCTCCTGCCAGAATAAGGCCGATGTGGTGGCCGCCGACGAACGTGAAACCGGCGAGCGGGCGACTCTTAATCTGGGGCACACCTTTGGCCATGCCATCGAAACCGCCAGTGGTTATGGCAACTGGTTACACGGTGAGGCGGTTGCTGCGGGTATGTGCATGGCAGCGCGGCTTTCGGCGCGCTCCGGTTGGTTAGGACAGGCCGAGTTGGGTCGGATCATTGCCTTGCTGGCACGTGCGCAGCTGCCAACGGCGCCTCCACCGGACATCTCTCCCGCGCGGTTTCGTGAATTAATGTCACATGACAAAAAAAACGTCGGCGGCAGAATTCGCTTGGTGCTGTTACGAGCGCTGGGGCAGTCCTGTGTGACGCGCGATTACGACGACGAGCTGCTTGAGTTGGAACTGCGCGGAGCACCGGCGTCCTGAAAAGGCGCGGGACGCCTGTTTTGTCTTACGTTCGCATTATGAACCGATGAATCACGAACTGGTCCCTTATGCCGTCGATGGCCTCCAGTCACGCGGGCGGCGCGTGCCAGAATCACCGCCGGCGTGGCGCAGTGAATTCCAACGTGACCGCGATAGAGTCATACATTCGTCGGCTTTTCGCCGCCTGGAATATAAAACCCAGGTCTTCGTCAACCACGAAGGCGATATGTTTCGTACACGGCTCACACATTCGCTGGAGGTTGCTCAAGTGGCCCGAACGATCGCCCGTGCACTGCGCCTGAATGAGGATCTGACCGAAGCTATCGCCTTGGCTCACGATCTCGGCCATACACCTTTTGGTCACGCTGGACAGGCTGCGCTCAAT
The DNA here is from genome assembly GCA_043756885.1 of Pseudomonadota bacterium. GTDB lineage: Bacteria > Pseudomonadota > Gammaproteobacteria > JADJYF01. The sequence continues at coordinate 4,600 of JAYUQF010000224.1, read as the reverse complement.
CGCTGCATGCAGCCCTACGGCGGGTTTGAACACAACTTGCATTCACTGCGCGTGGTTGATGAGCTCGAACGGCGCTACGCCGCATTCGACGGGCTCAATTTGTTGTTCGAGACGCGCGAAGGCATCTTGAAACACTGCAGCGTGGCGCGTGCGCCCAGCTTGGGTTCCGTAGGCGAGCGGTTTCTCAAGCGCCGGCAAGCGTCGCTGGAGGCGCAAATCGCCAACGTCGCTGACGAAATTGCCTATAATCATCACGATATCGACGATGGTCTACGTTCCGGCATTTTGTCCCTCGAGGCGGTATGCGAACACCGCGGCTTTCGTGAGGCCCTCGAAGCCAGTCGCGCCACTGCCCCGACGTTGGCCGGGAAGCGACTGACCTATACGGCGATCAGGCACATGCTCGGGGCATTTGTCGCCGATTTGATCGATGCAACAGGCGAACGGTTGGCTAATAACAAGCCTTGCTGTGTTGATGACGTGCGCGACCAGCGAGCGCCGCTGGCCGATTTCTCAGCGGACATGCGCGAGGAACATTTGCGTTTGAAGCGGCTGCTCCATCAACAGCTCTATGATGATCCCGCAGTGAGGCGAATCGCTGAGCGAGCGCAATCCCTGGTAAGTGATTTGTTCCAGGCCTTCATGGCCAATCCCGCGTTGCTGCCCGACACAGATGCCCGGCAGTACGAATCAGACCTGCCGTTGCGCGCCAGAGTTGTGAGCGATTACATCGCAGGCATGACCGACCGCTTTGCGGTTAGCGAACACGGGCGCGTATTGGGCACCGCAGAAATGCTCGGCGCCGAACCCTGGCTCAAGGCATGAGCGGACACAACAAATAGTGCGTGACCGTGATGGATGACAGCCCGGCAGTGGCGCAGATGCAGCCACCCTACCTGACCACGCCGGCGATCCGTCAGCGTCTTGACCTGTTGAGTCATCTACTCGAATTCGGCCATCAGATAGTCGTGATTCAGGGTGAGGCTGGCAGCGGACGCAGTCGCATGCTGCGCGCAGTCGCAGACCAGACACGCACCACTTGGCGGGTCATCCACTGTGATGGCGCCACAATTCATACTGCGCCGGCGCTGCTGGAAGCACTGGCAACGGCGCTGGAACTGGGTGAGCTGGACGCGGGTGTCGAAGACCTGCGCGCGCGGCTGGCCGAGATCGAGCTCGGTGGGCAACTGTGCATCCTGATCCTCGATGACGCGGAGAACCTCGACGACAGCGCCCGTGCAATGCTGTTTTCGTTGGCCTACAGCGAGCACCAACGGGGCGACCTGAGGGTTGTCATCGCTGGCGACGCCTACTGCGACTTTGGCGAGCAGTTGCAGGCGGTCGCGCCCGAAGGCGCGGTCATTCACATCGTCGATGTGCCGCCACTTGATATCGAAGATCTGAAAACGCTGGCGCTCAGCATGCTGCCGGCCGCCGCGGAGGACTCGCCGCTCGACGAAGGACTGGATCTCGATCAGCTGGCCGCTGCCGCGCAGGGCAATCCAGGCCGTATGGTGGCCAGCTTACAAGGGGGCCGACCAGTGCCTATCCTCCTTGGCAAACGAGCGGCCAGCGCAGCGCGGGCGGTGGGCGGCGCCGTGCGCGGCTTCAATATTCGTAAATATGCTGCGGCGCTGGCGGCGGTCGCGTTTGTGTTGGTTGCCGTTGCGATCGGCACGCTCCTGGTGTCGCGTCACAGCGAAAATACAACGCCCGGCACGATCGAAATCACTTTGCCCGCGCCACGCGCACAAAGTCCTGCGCTGGTTGAGCAGAAGATCCCCCCCGCCGCCCCGACGGTTGAAGGCCTGGCGCCTCCCAGCGCTGAGCCTGAGGAGCCGCCCGCGCTGCCCGAACCCGCAGCGCCTGCCCAGCAGCACAACGCACTAGTCGGCAACGCGGCCGACGCTACGCGTGCAGACGAGGCAGAAACCGCACTCGCAAACCCTACGCCCCCACCGCCCATGCCAGCTTCGGAGTTAAGCGAACCCACGCGCGGTCCAATGTCCGCCGCCGCCAGGACGGCCTCACAATCCGCGACCAGCCTCAAACCGCTCCCGAACAAAAAACCTGTTGAGCCGGCCGCCGCGCCCAAGCGCCAGGCAAAACCTGTCGCGAAACCTGCAGCTTCCACAGATGAAACGCTGTACTCCGCCAAATGGCTTAAACGTCAAAAACCGCAGCACTACGTGATCCAGTTGTTTGGCAGTCGCGATCGCGCCGCCACAACGCGCTTTATTCGCGACCACGGCTTAAGCGAGAAGGCCACCGTGCTTGAAGTAAAACTCAAAGGTGCACCCTGGTTCGTGGTGGTGACAGGTCTGTACACCACCCGTACCGCCGCCAATTCTGCAATCCGCGCGATGCCGGCGCCGCTGACCAGACAGAAGCCCTGGCCACGCGCCGTTTCGGCGCTTAAATAGCGACAACTCGCTCAGGATCGGTGCGCCGCGCGCGCGCAAACATCCCGCGATTCTGGTGACAGCTTGCGCGCATGCAGCATATAATCGCCGTCCTTTTGCGCGCGTAATCGCGTCACTTTTAAGGCTCATAGCCCGGAGGCACTCGTAGGGATGACTTCTGCTCGCACTCGATTTCCGCGGACCGGCGGCCCAGCGGGCGGGCTGTACGACGCATCTCAAGAGCACGATTCCTGCGGAGTCGGCTTTGTCGCCGACATGAAAGGGCGCAAGTCCCACGGCATTATTCGCCAGGCGCTGACCATCCTGGCCAACCTTGAGCATCGCGGTGCTTGTGGCTGTGAAGAAAACACCGGTGACGGCGCCGGCATCTTGATCCAGATGCCTGATGCTTTCCTGCGCCCGAGCTGCGCGGCGTTAGGCTTCGAACTGCCCGCTCCCGGACATTACGGCGCGGGTTTGGTGTTCCTGCCACGCAACGTCAAAGATGCCGAGTTTTGCGTGGCGCAATTCAAGCGCGTCATTGAAGAAGAGGGCCAGCAGCTGCTCGGCTGGCGCGACGTGCCCAGCGACGACACCATGATCGGCCCGACTGCGCGTTCTGGCGAACCCACTTTCCGCCAGCTATTCATCGCACGCAGTGACGACGTCGTTAGCGCAGAGGCGTTCGAGCGTAAGCTGTACATCATTCGCAAGCGCGTTGAACACGCGGTCTGGGATAGCGGCATTGAGGAAAAGGCGCTGTTCTATGTGACCAGCCTGTCTTACCGCACATTCATCTATAAGGGCATGCTGAATGCCGATCAGGTAAACAAGGTATTCCCGGACCTGTGTGACCCGCGTATGGACAGCGCCCTGGCGCTGGTACATCAGCGCTTTTCGACTAATACGTTTCCATCGTGGCCTTTGTCCCACCCCTTTCGTTTTATCGCCCACAACGGCGAGATCAACACCTTGCGCGGCAACATCAACTGGATGCGTGCGCGCGAGGCGCTATGCCAATCGGACCTCTTTGGCGAAGACCTGCAAAAGCTCTTTCCGATCGTGTTGGAAGGCAATTCAGACTCAGCCAGTTTTGATCAGGTGCTGGAGTTCCTGCACATGGCCGGCCGGCCGCTGCCCTTAGCGGTGCTCATGATGATTCCCGAGGCCTGGAGTGGTCACGAGGCCATGGATGCCAAGCGCAAGGCTTTTTACGAATACCACGGCAGCTTCATGGAGCCGTGGGATGGCCCCGCTTCGATTGCTTTTACCGATGGCACCGTGATCGGCGCGGTACTGGACCGCAACGGTTTGCGACCGTCCCGTTATTACGTGACTAAGGACGGTCTGGTGGTGATGGCCTCCGAAGTCGGCGTGCTGGACATCCCACCCGAGAATATTGAGCTCAAAGGGCGTCTGCATCCGGGGCGCATCTTTCTGGTCGACACCCAAGCGGGTCGTATCGTCGAAGATGCTGAGCTCAAGCAGCAGTACATCGATATGTTCCCCTATGGAGACTGGCTACAGCGCAATCAGGTTTCCATCGATGACCTGCCCGAACCGAGCAACGTGCATGTGCCGGATCACGCGACCGTCCTGCAACGCCAGCAGGCCTTCGGCTATTCCCATGAAGATCTTCGTTTGCTGATGCAGCCAATGGCGCTAAGCGGCAACGAAGCGATGGGCTCGATGGGTACCGACGCTGCGTTGGCGGTGCTGTCAAATCGTTCGCGCTTGTTATACGACTACTTCAAGCAGCTGTTTGCGCAGGTCACCAACCCGCCACTGGATGGCATCCGCGAAGAGCTGGTGACCCAGCTCTCGACCCCCATCGGCCCGGAGAGCAACCTGCTCGCGCCCAGCGAATTGAGCTGCCGCCAGATCAAACTCAATGCCCCGGTCATCGACAATCACGATCTTGAAAAGCTGCGCAACGTCTCGGCGCTCGGTTTTAAGACCGCGACCATTCCCACCATTTACCCTGTGCACGCAGGTGCCCAGGGTCTGGAGCAAGCGCTCGCTGCGGTCTGTGCGGCAGCTGACCTTGCGGTTGATGCCGGCCATGCCTTCATTATTCTGTCCGACCGCGGCGTTGATCGTCAGCACGCTGCGATCCCTGCCGCGTTAGCGACGGCCGGTGTCCATCATCATCTGGTACGCAACGGCCGACGCATCAAAGTCGGTCTTGTTATCGAGTC
>JAYUQF010000223.1:0-1762 GCA_043756885.1 Pseudomonadota bacterium | reverse complement strand
TTTTGATAGTTGGAACATTGGCTACGAGGGCCAGCCGCCACAGTCCTGCTGCGCGTATTACGGCATCACCGACAGAGCTCCTCGGCACAGCACTATCTGCCGGATTTTTGTGTCTGGTTAACGGCGGGCTTGCTCGCCAGGGTGTAGTTGTTTACGGTTGTTCTGTGTTTCGGATATTCGTTCCGAATAACGGAACATCCATGAGCACTATCGACAAAGCATTAGACGCCCTGTTTCTGCTCAGCGAGCGCGCCCATGCATTGCGTCTGGCCGATCTGGCGCGAGAGCTGGGTATGCCACGTTCCAGCGCCCATCGCATTCTGGCGCCGCTGGTAAAACGGGGTCTGGCCGAACAGGACAACGATGGCCGTTACCGCGCGGGTTTTGCCTTGATGGCCTTGGGCTTGAACGTGGCAAGCCGCGAGCCATTGGCGAGCGCCGCTAAACCGATCCTGGAAAACGCCGCAGCCGCACTGGGCGAGACTTTTTTTCTGGTGGTCGCACGCGCCGGCCGGCTGGTGGTGTTGGAAAAAGCCGAAGGCAATGATTTTTTACGCGCGGCACCACGGCTGGGCGCCGAAGTACCGGTGCACGCCACGGCGGTTGGAAAAATTTATCTGGCATTTGCGCCGGAGCTTGTCGCGCTAGCCGAACTCCCACGCTACACACCGGCCACTTTACGCAGTCGCAAAACACTCAACGCCGCAGTCGATCGCGTGCGTGCCCAGGGTTGGGCTACCAATGTCGAAGAATGGCAGGCCGGACTCTGTGTCGCGGCCGCACCCATCATGAGTCAGGGAAGATTACATGGCGCGGTGGCACTTGCCACCGTCGCCGCCCGTTTCACCGCCATCGGCCCCGCCACGCGCCGCGTGGTGCATGCCGCCGAGGGCATTGCTTTGCGCATTGAAGGACGCACCCCATGAAAGTCTGGTATCGCAACCACATTGGCGACGCGCGCGAGTGTCAGATCTCCATCCTCGATCACGGCCTGTTGTATGGCGATGGAGTATTCGAAGGTATACGCATCACGGGCGGCAAGGTGTTTCGATTGCCCGATCACCTTGCACGTCTGGAGCATTCGGCTCGCGCGATTGGTCTGGATTTGCCGGTTCGCGGTGAGGACTTAGCGAGCGTCGTGCTGGCCACGGCGCGGGCCAATGGCGAGAGCGAAGCCTATGTACGCCTGGTGGCGACCCGCGGTGTGGGTGAACTCGGCGTTGATCCATCTTCGTGTGGCGATCCCGAGTTGTTTTGTATCGTTGCGAATCTGCGCATGTTCCCCGCAGAAGTGCGAGCCAAGGGCTTGCGACTGATGACTTCATGGTTACGGCGACCGGCCAGTGACACGCTAGATCCGCAAGTCAAGAGTCTCAACTATCTGAACAATGTCTTGGCTAAACGCGATGCGCGCCTGAAGGGTTATGACGATGCGCTGTTATTAAATCAAGCCGGGCGTGTGGCCGAAACAAGCGGCGCCAATCTGTTTGCGGTGATAGACGGTGTATTGGTCACACCGCCGACGGTTGATGGTGCGCTGCCGGGCATCACCCGCGATACCGTCATGCGCTGCCAGCAGGCGGCGGGCGCCAAATTTGAATGTCGCTCACTCACGCGTTATGAACTGCTGAGCGCCGAAGAAGTTTTCCTGGCTGGCAGCGGTGCGGGTCTGGTGAGTGTGGCGAGCCTCGACGATACCGTGATCGGTAGCAACATACGCCCGGTGCTTGCGCAGTTGCGCAGCGCTTATCACGACTACGCG
>JAYUQF010000222.1:0-4457 GCA_043756885.1 Pseudomonadota bacterium | reverse complement strand
TACGTCAAGCATCAAGGCATGGAATATCACAAGCTACATTCGGACCATCAACTCGCGCTGTTTTAAGATACCCCGTAGCTTGCTGCGGGGTTGTTCATTGCCCTCGCGAGTGTTAGCTGTGCTGCTATGACAATAGCAATAGCGCCTCGCCAGCGTCGCGTCGATCCCCCAATGCCGCTATTCTAGTCGGGCACCCACACGCCAGCGCAATCAAAGACCATACCTTAATGAAAGACGGCTTGATCTTTTTTAAATCCGGCGCGGCTCTTGCGCTAAGCGTGGCGCTTGCACCATGCAAACCACCGCAGTTCAACGTCGGGCTGCCAAGCTTGCACCACGAAATTCTCACTACCCGTGGATGCATCTGAGGCGATTTCAATCATGTCCCAGCTCGACCCACGAAAATTAGCGATGCTCGCCCGCATGGGCGTCGACGTATGGCGGGAACGCAGCGCGGCGTTTGACGATGGTTTGGCCCTGGCTGCAGACGCTCACGCCGCGAGCGCACGACTTAGCGAAAACAGCGGGCCAGCACCGGCCACCTTGGACTGGACAGCGCTCGTTGCTTGTGTCGCCGACTGCAGGCGTTGCGAGTTGCATCAAAGCCGCACCCAAACGGTGTTCGGCGTCGGTGATCGAGCAGCGCGCTGGCTGGTGGTAGGCGAAGCGCCGGGTGCGGAAGAAGATAAACGCGGCGAACCTTTTGTGGGGCGCGCCGGCAGCTTGCTCAATGCCATGTTGGCGGCTATCGGTTTGCCACGCGAAGCGGTCTTCATAACCAATATTCTGAAGTGTCGCCCACCCCAGAACCGTGATCCCAGACCTGAGGAAGTGCTGGCCTGCAGCGCCTATCTGGACCGTCAGATAGCGTTGATCGAGCCCACCATCATTCTTGCAGTAGGGCGGATCGCTGCGCAAAATCTGCTCAAAGTAGACACGCCCATAGGGCGTATGCGCGGCCAACTGCATCATTACGGCGATCGGTCGATACCCGTGGTTGTGACCTACCACCCAGCTTATCTGCTGCGGTCCCCTGGTGAAAAACGTAAAGCCTGGGATGATCTGCAGCTCGCGCTCAGCTGTTATCGCGCACAGGAGCCCTTGCCGTCATGAGTGCCATGCTCAAACCCGACACCCTCGCGATACGGCCGATGCTGGACGAAGATCTCGAAGCCGTGCACGGGATTGAACAGCGCGCGTATGAATTCCCCTGGTCGGTCAGTATTTTTTCCGACTGCCTGCGGGTGGGTTATTGCTGCTGGGTGCTGGAAACCGATACTGCACTGGCGGGCTACGGCATCATGTCAGTGGCGGTTGAGGAGAGCCATATTCTGAACGTCTGCGTGGCGCCCGAGGCCCGTCGGCAAGGTTTTGCGCGGGCCATGATGAGCCATCTGCTCTTCACCGGCGCTGAGCATGGTGCGCGTATCGCCTATCTCGAAGTGCGGCCATCCAACGCGGGCGCGTTAAAAATGTATATCGATCTCGGCTTTCGCCACGTCGGTACGCGTCGTGCATATTATCCGGCCCACAAGGGTCGCGAAGACGCTTTTGTTCTGAGCCTGCCACTGGTGCCCAAACACAGCAGCGAATGAGTTGTACAGGCGCGGCTTAGTCGCTAGCCTTGTCCTCCCCACGTTAACCACCTCGGATTTTTTTCGCGCATGAAAGCTACTGCCTTGTTTGCCTCCTTGACTGCTGCGCTGTTGGTCACCACCGCTGTGCCCGCTTTCGATTTATCGCCCAGCACGGTGACTATTGAAGGTGGTTTTACCGAAGACAGCGTTGACGCCCAGCGTTACGGCGCCAATCTGCGCTGGGATCTGCCCATACAGTTGTTTCAGGTCGGCGACTGGCACATGGTCAGTCTCGTCGAGTTTGGTATTAATGTATGGGCCAGCAGCAAAGGCCGCACCGGCGAAGACAGCCTGGTCGATTTTGGTTTGACGCCGGTGTTGCGCTACCAGATGGATCCCAAGCGCGGTTTCGCGCCTTTTGTTGAGGCCGGGGCTGGCCTGCATCTGCACACACAAAACGGGCTGAACGATAAGGACTTCGATCTGCCCTTCGCGTTTGGCAGCCACGCCGGCCTCGGCGCCCGCTTCGGTGCTGATGGCAAGTACGAGCTTATGTATCGTTATCAGCATCAGTCCAATGCCGGGCTCGGTGCTACTAATCCCGGCATTAACTTTCACGTAATGTCTCTCGGCACGCATTTCTGATCTTGTGCCCGACGTCGGCGCCGCACACCGGTGCACGCGCTTTTTAAGTAAACTGTTGCGATGAACTGGCCAACGCTCGAACATTTTGTCGGCAATACACCCCTTGTGCGCCTGCAACGACTACCGGGTGCGACCAGCAACGTGATACTGGCCAAGCTGGAGGGCAATAATCCGGCCGGTTCGGTCAAGGACCGCCCCGCGCTCAGCATGATCAAACATGCGCAAGCGCGGGGCGATATCAAGCCCGGTGACACCTTGATTGAAGCGACCAGCGGCAATACCGGCATTGCGTTGGCGATGGTGGCGGCCATGGCCGGCTACCGCATGATCCTCGTCATGCCCGACAACATGACCGCCGAACGGCGCGCAACCATGAAGGCCTACGGCGCAGAGCTCGTGCTGGTTTCAGAAAAGGCCGGCATGGAAGCAGCACGCGATCTGGCTGCGGCCATGGCAGCACGCGGTGAAGGTCGAGTACTCGATCAATTTGCCAACCACGATAACCCGCTGGCCCATTACGGCAGCACCGGTCCTGAAATCTGGCACGACACCCAAGGCCGCATCACCCATTTTATTGCGACCATGGGTACCACGGGCACGATCATGGGCACCTCTGAATATTTGAAAGCGCAGAATCCGGCTATTCAGATCATCGGCGTGCAACCGGGTGATGGCGCGCGGATACCGGGCATCCGGCGCTGGCCGCAGGCCTATCTGCCCAAGATTTACGATCCCGCGCGAGTTGATCGCATCATCGATGTCACCCAGCCTGAGGCTGAAGAAATGACCCGCGAACTCGGTCGTCGCGAGGGCATTTTCTGCGGCATTTCGTCCGGCGGAGCGATGGTCGTGGCGCTGAAAGTTTCTGCCGAGGTGCGCGACGCGGTGATCGTTACGATTGTCTGCGATCGCGGTGATCGTTATTTGTCGACTGGCGTGTTTCCCGACTAAGTCCGACAGGCTGCCAGCAGCCTGTCGGACTTAGGAAATCGTCGCGAGACGGTGGGAAAGCGAGGCCAGATATGCGCGCGTTCGAGGCGAATAGTGGGGCTATTTAACGAGAAGGCGCGCGTATATGGACCGCTGTCCCACCGTCGCAGCAGATTCGTCCTAAGTCAGACAGGCTGCCAGGCATGAACGTTTTTGTGTTCGATATCGAGACCGTGCCCGACGTGGCCAGCGCGCGCCGGCTATGGAATCTTGACGGGCTCGATGACGAAGGGGTGGCCGCCGTTTTGTACTCCAAGCGGCAGCAGGAAACTGGCGGCGCCAGTGATTTCCTGCGTCATCATCTGCACCGCATCGTGGCAATTTCGGCGGTGTTTCGCGAGCAGGAGCGTTTTAATGTCTGGTCGCTGGGCAGTGAAGAGGCCGATGAGGCTGAATTGATCCGGCGCTTTTTTGAAGGTGTGGAGCGTTACACGCCGACCTTGGTGTCATGGAATGGCAGTGGTTTTGACTTGCCGGTTCTGCACTACCGCTCGATGCTGCACAACATCGCCGCCCCACGATATTGGGACACCGGTGATGATGACCGGAATTTTCGTTACAACAATTATCTTGGCCGCTTTCACTGGCGCCATATCGATCTGATGGACGTGTTGGCCGGTTATCAGGGCCGCGCCACAGTGCCGCTGGATCAGATGGCGGTGATGCTCGGCTTCCCCGGCAAACTTGGCATGCATGGTAGCGAGGTGTGGAAGCAGTTCCGCGCCGGACATCTGAAATCGATCCGTGATTATTGCGAGACCGATGTGCTCAATACCTATCTCATCTTTCTCAAATTCGAATTCATGCGGGGTCATTTGAGCGTTCATCAGCTTGGCGAAGAGTTCGAACGGGTGCGGAGCTTTCTTGCCAGCCATGAGGCTGCGCATTGGGCGAACTTTCTCGCGGCCTGGAACGCAGCGCGTGTCGGGTAATCGTCGGCGCCGGGCCGCCGCCCGCAGCCCGGCGGCCCTACACACACTTGAAATCGACAACTTGTCCCACGAGGGGCGAGGTGTTGCCCGACACGAGGGCAAAACCGTCTTTGTTGATGGCGCCTTGGCCGGCGAAATGGTCACCGCGCGGGTGTTACGTTCGCACGGGCGCTACGACGAAGCAGAAACCATCGCCGTCTTGCGCGCCGCGGCGGCACGGGTAACGCCGCCCTGTCCGCACTATGGTATTTGTGGCGGCTGTAGTTTTCAGCATGCCGCCGAGAGCGCGCAACTGGAACACAAACAAGGTGTG
>JAYUQF010000221.1:0-4460 GCA_043756885.1 Pseudomonadota bacterium | reverse complement strand
TCAAACCACGCCGCTCGGCCAGAAACAGTGCACCAATTGCGAACACCAGATATCCCAGCGAGATACCGACAAACAAGCGCAGATCAGCATCCGAAAGATTGGGCGGCAGGTTGCCGGACAGGCTCAGTATGGTGAACACACCGGCGATGACGATGCGATAAAAATTGAAGTAACGCAGCGCGTTCCAGTTGTTGTGCGCAACGCGCTGACGCACCTCGTGCGCGCGAGTCACCGCTAGGCTCATGGGCGCTGGCGTGCCTGGTCGGCGTGGGCCTTGGTGCAGTAAAGGTGGCCGTCACGTGTTACGGCGTCGTTGCTCGGCAGATAAACCTGGCAATGGGCGCAGCGCACGGTCTTTGCATCGATGACTGCCCGTTTGCGGGGCGCACTATTGCGCACCCGCAAACGCCGCATGACCATCATGACGATAGCCACTATCAGTAACACCGAAATCAAACGAACAAGCATTCAGAGCGCCTCCGCAGTCATGACAAAGTGTGCTTGAAGCGCCATACTGCGCCGCCTCGTTAGTCGCCAACTGCCGGTGTATGTTCACCTTTTGATCCGTCCGACTCAAGGCGGTTGGTGATAAGCTCGCAGCTCCACGGCGGCGCTACCTGCTGGGTCCTGAAGGGGGAACAATGAATCTGCATGAGTATCAGGCCAAACGCTTGTTTGCCGACTACGGCATACCGGTGCAAGGCGGCGAAGTCGCGCATAGCGCGCAGGAAGCGGTGCTTAAGGCGCGTGCGCTTGGCGGTGATGCCTGGCTGGTCAAGGCCCAAGTACACGCCGGTGGTCGCGGCAAAGCCGGTGGTGTGAAATTCACCCGGGATTTGCAGGAACTCGAAGCAACTGCTGCGCGGCTGATCGGGCAGCGCCTGGTGACCATTCAATCCGGGCCCGAAGGGCAACCGGTCGGCTGTGTCCTGATTGCCGCTGCAGCCGATATCGCTCACGAGCTTTATCTCTCCGCGCTGGTTGACCGCGCCAGTCGGCGGGTCGCTTTCATGGCCTCGCGCGCGGGTGGCATGGATATCGAAGAAGTTGCCGCCCACACCCCGGAAAAGATAGTGAGCTTCACCGTCGACCCGGTGCTCGGACTGCAAGATTATCAGTGCCGCAAAATGGCCTTCGCACTGGAGCTCGACACTAAACAGCGCAGCCAGCTCGCCATCATTCTGCACGGCCTTTATCGCCTGTTTAACGAGCGCGATTTGAGTCTGGTTGAGATCAATCCGCTGGCGATACTTACCGATGGCTCCTTATGTGCACTCGACGGCAAGATTAATGTGGATGACAACGCACTTTACCGTCAGGAGATTGCAGCTTGGCGCGATCCTGATCAGGAAGATGAAAAAGAGCGTCGTGCCAAGGAGTTTGACCTTAACTATGTGACGCTCGATGGCAATATTGCCTGTATGGTCAATGGCGCAGGTCTGGCCATGGCGACCATGGACATTATCAAACTCAGTGGCGGCGCGCCGGCAAATTTTCTCGACGTCGGCGGCGGCACCACCGCGGCGCGGGTCGCCGAAGCATTCAAGATCATTGTTTCTGATCCCAACGTGAAGGCCATCCTGGTCAACATCTTCGGCGGTATCGTGCGTTGTGACATGATCGCCGAGGGCATCATCAGCGCGGTCAAAGAAGTGGGTGTTAACGTGCCTGTGGTGGTGCGCCTCGAAGGTACCAACGTTAATGAAGGCAAGCAGATGCTGGCCGCGAGCGGGCTGGCTATTACCAGCGCCGATGATCTCGCCGATGCTGCCCGCAAGGCCGTCGCGGCCGTAGGAGGAAAACACTGATGGCGATTCTGGTTAACCGCGCGACCCGCGTGCTGGTGCAGGGTTTTACCGGCAAACAAGGCACTTTCCACGCCGAACAAGCCATCGCCTACGGCACTCAAATCATGGGTGGTATCACACCAGGTCGCGGTGGCGAAAAACATCTTGATCGTCCGATTTTTAATACCGTAGCTGAAGGTGTGGCAACCACTGGCGCCGACGCCAGCATGATATTTGTGCCGCCGCCGTTTGCTGCCGATGCCATCTGCGAAGCAGCCGATGCGGGTATCAAGATTATTGCCTGTATCACCGAAGGCATTCCTGTACTCGACATGCTGCGTGTCAAAGCCAGCCTCGCGGCACGCCCCGATGTGCGCCTGATTGGACCCAACTGCCCGGGCATCATCACCCCGGGCGAATGCAAGATCGGCATCATGCCCGGTGCTATTCACAAGCCCGGTCGCATCGGCATCGTGTCACGCTCCGGCACGCTGACTTACGAAGCGGTCCATCAGACGACTCATGCGGGTCTGGGCCAGAGCACCTGCGTAGGCATTGGTGGGGACCCCATTCACGGCATGAATTTCATCGACTGCCTGCAGCTGTTCCAGGACGATCCCCAGACCGAGGGCATCATCATGGTGGGTGAGATTGGTGGTTCGGCCGAAGAAGATGCGGCGGCGTTCATCGGCCAATATGTCAGCAAGCCAGTGGTTGGTTATATCGCCGGTGTGACTGCTCCCCCCGGCAAGCGCATGGGCCATGCCGGTGCCATTATTTCCGGTGGCAAGGGCACGGCCGATGACAAGTTCAAGGCTTTAGCCACAGCCGGCGTGTTTATCGTTCGTTCGCCGGCCGACATGGGTGCGGCAATGGCGAAGGCACTGCGGGCCTGAGCCGAGGCCGACCCGGGGCGCCGCGTTAACACAATGCGCCCCGGCAACGCGCCCCGGCCGGCATCATCATGACTGAAGTGCTGCGTCTCGCCCTCGCGCAGACCAACTTTTGTGTGGGTGATATCGCCGGTAATCGCGACATCATCATCGACCTCGCGCTGCGTGCGCGTGGCGAAGGTGCCGACATCGTGATCATGCCGGAACTGGCCATCACGGGTTATCCACCCGAAGATCTATTGTTCCGTCCAGGCCTGCATGCGCGGGTACGGGCAGCCCTCGATACCATCACCGCGCGGGTTACCGGCATACACCTCGTACTCGGTTATCCCGAACAAGACGGCAACACGCTCTACAACAGCGCGCTGGTACTGTGGAATGGGCAGATTCTCGCTAACTATCGCAAGCAGCATCTGCCGAACTACGCGGTCTTCGACGAGAAGCGCTACTTCACGCCCGGTAACTGCGCCGTGGTGGTGGATATCAAGGGCGTGCGCATGGGCCTGAGTATTTGCGAGGACATCTGGACACCTGCCAGCGCTGCCCAGGCGCGTGCCGCCGGTGCAGACTTTATATGCAACATCAACGCCTCGCCTTATCACCTGCGCAAAGCGCCTGAGCGTTTGGCTGCGGTACGCGCGGCGGTCCAGGCGGGTGGCATTCCTGTCGCCTACGTCAATACCGTCGGTGGCCAGGATGAACTGGTGTTCGACGGCGGCTCATTCGCTTTGAACGCCGATGGCTCAGTGTGTGCCCAGGCCCCTTCTTTTGCCGAAGACTTGCTGCCCCTGCGACTCGAACGCACCAGCCACGGTGTGATCCTGCGTGGTCCGCATCATACGTTGTCGTCGCAAGATGAGGCGGAAGTCTACGACGCGTTGGTGCTCGGCATTCGCGACTACATCACTAAAAATCGCTTTCCAGGCTGCGTGCTGGGACTCTCGGGCGGTATCGATTCGGCGCTGACCCTGGCGCTCGCGGTTGATGCGCTCGGCGCTGAGCGGGTCATGGCAATCTCGATGCCGTCGCGTTACACCGCCGATATGAGTGTGGATGACGCCCGTGAGCAGGCATTGAACATGGGCTGTGAATTCCGCGTCGTGCCGATAGAGGCGCCCGTCGGCGCTTTCGCCGAAGTACTTACGCCCTTGTTTAGCGGGCGCGATGCCGGCGTCGCCGCTGAGAATGTGCAAGCGCGCGCACGTGGCGTGATCCTGATGGCGGTGTCCAATGCCACCGGTCGCATGGTGCTCACAACCGGCAATAAGAGCGAGATGGCGGTGGGTTATGCAACGCTCTACGGAGATATGGCCGGCGGTTTCGCACCACTGAAGGATATTCCCAAACTGCTGGTTTATCGCCTCGCCAACTGGCGCAATGCCCAGTCACCGGCGATTCCGGCACGTGTGATCGAACGCCCCCCGAGCGCCGAGTTACGACCCGATCAGAAAGATTCTGACTCCCTGCCACCCTACGAAGTGCTCGACGTCATCCTCGAACGGTATATCGAGCTCGACCAAACTCCACACCAGATAGCCGCCGCCGGCTTCGACCTCGGCACCGTCAAACGTGTCGCGGCGATGGTTGATCGCAATGAATACAAACGTCGTCAGGCAGCCCCTGGAGTGCGCGTGAGCGAACGCGCTTTTGGACGCGACCGTCGCTTCCCCATCACTTCACGTTATAACGAACAGGACGAGATCTAAGCGCCACCGCTGTTCGGATTCCCGTAGATCCGAATTCATTCGGACACAGGGCAAAGAGCCGGCAAACCCGTGGC
>JAYUQF010000220.1:0-4474 GCA_043756885.1 Pseudomonadota bacterium | reverse complement strand
CGTCGGCACGGGCACCGGATACCAGGCGCGCAGCGAGCGCGCCGCCGTAAAAACCGTCATTACCACGCTCCGCGATGATGCGCAGGGTGCGCGCCAGATCGGGCTGGGTGAGCACGGTGCCTAACGCGGGGGCCTTACCATCGCGCAGAAAAATCTGCGCAGCGTCGGAGTTCGGCTTGAAGGCCGAGGCGCGAAAGCCCGCCATGATCGCGTAATGCTCACTGACGGCGAAGCCCTGCTCTGCAAGCGCGATGGCCGGTGCAAGATTCTGTGCAAGGGAAAGGCGCGCGTAGTGTTTGGAAACGTACACCAGGCCCGCAGGTAAACCGGGAATTCCGGCTGCGAGCGCGCCATTAAGCGAACGCGCGGGCGCGACCTTGCCCTGTGCGTCAAGAAACATGGCGGGTGTGGCCGCTGCGGGCGCCGTTTCGCGCGCGTCGATCATGGCGTCGTGGCCGGTTTTGACGTCGTGCACCAGAAAAAAACCACCGCCACCGATGCCCGAGCTATAAGGCTCGACCACCGCTAAGGCCGCTGCCACGGCGATAGCGGCATCGAAGGCATTGCCACCGGCGTCAAGCGCGGTGTGGCCCGCGGCTGTGGCCAGCGCATGGGCGCTGGCGACGGCATTTTTACCTGGGGCCGAGACCGTATTGCGTGCCGCTACGCCCGGCGGTACAGCAACAAACAGACATAACAGCAGCACTTGGAAGAGTTTGGTCATGGAAGCTTTTCCTCATGCCGCGCAGTGGCGGTCAGGGTATTAAATTTAACCAGCAGGGAGCGGCGGTCTTCAGGGTGATCCGGATCGAGGGGAATACAGTCGACAGGGCACACTTCAACACATTGCGGCGTATCAAAATGCCCCACGCACTCGGTGCAGCGGGCGGGATCGATTTCGTAGTGCAGCGCGCCGTCGTAAATCGCGCCATTTGGGCATTCGGGTTCGCAGACGTCGCAATTAATGCATTGCGCGGTGATCTTAAGGGCCACGTGCTGGCCTACCGCAATCTCAGCGCGGAGGTGCCGGGCTGCGACGGTTGCTGACGCGCTCGAGCAAAACTTGTTTGATATGGGGATGGACAAAGTCGCTGATATCGCCACCCAGCGCCGCAATCTCGCGTACCAGCGACGATGAGATGTAGGTGAATTTCTCCGAGGTTGGCAGAAAGACGGTGTCAGCCTCGGGCATGAGTTTGCGATTCATGCCCGCGAGCTGAAATTCGTACTCGAAGTCGGTCACCGCGCGCAGACCGCGCAGGATCAAGGATGCATGGTTGGCGCGGGCAAAGTCGACCATGAGACCATCAAAGCGCTTGACCTCAACGTTGTTCAGATGGCTCAGAATCTCACCCGCGAGCTCAACACGTTCATCTACCGAGAACACGGTGTTTTTGGCCGTGCTGCCGGCGACGGCGACGATCAAACGGTCGAACAACGGAGCCGCGCGGCGCACGATATCGGTATGCCCGTGCGTGATCGGATCGAAGGTGCCGGGATAGATGACGGTGATGCCCAATGCGGTTCCCCAATATTGCGATGGTCGGGAATGATCACGATTCCTGCGCAGATAGTCTAGCCCGCATTTTTGCGCCCCTGCGAGGCGCCGGCGCGGGCACAACACGATGGGGAAGCGGGTTTCACGTGGTATGACGAAGAAGCATATAACGCACTTGTTGAGTTGTACCTTCACGATGGGGGCTGAATGGGCCGAGGTCGAATGTCGCCTTGCGCTCGCATTCCACATAAACGAGCGCAAGTGGCGCAAGCCAGCCGCGTGCCAGCCGCGCCAGGACAGCGGTGACTTGCTCGCGGTGAAATGGCGGGTCGACGAAGACGATGTTGTAGGGTGTGGCCGGGCCGTTCAGCCACGCCAGGGCGTCGGCGCCGTAGATGGTGGCATCGTCGCTTTTGAGTCGTGACTTGAGTGCGTGCATGCGCGCCACCAGCGCGCCGTCTTTTTCGACCAAATCCGCGCTGCGGGCGCCTCGGGATAATGCTTCGAAACCCAGCACGCCGGTGCCCGCGTAGAGATCGAGACAACGCGCGCCAGGTAATTCCGGTGACAGCCAGTTGAACAGCGTCTCACGCACACGGTCAGCACTCGGTCGCAACTGCTCGCGATTAGCGACCGCGATACGGCTACCGCGCCAGCGCCCACCGATAATGCGAATAGTGTGCTCGGCGGAACCGGCCATAGGCTGTCAGCTGCCCTTATCACCCTGGGCGGCACGGCCGACCACCACCGTCGTCAGACTGCCGAGCGGCACACGCCGCGTGAAGGCGTCTTTGACCATTGCTGGTGTCACTTGCGCCACCTTGGCGGTAAAGGTCTCCAGATAATCAAGCGGCAGATCGTAAAACCCGATCATCGCCAAGTACTCAACGATCTGTCGATTGCTCGATACGCGCAGCGGAAAACCATCAACAAGATTTTGACGGGCCGCTTCAATGCTTGCGACCGGCGCGCCTTGTTCGATGAAATCGACAATTGTGTCGCGTAAAACCTTGAGCGCTTCGTCCTGTTGTTTTCTGTCGGTCTGTAATTGCGCGGCAAACGGGCCGACCTCGGCCATGGCATTGAAGCCGCTGGACACGCCATAGGACAGCCCGCGTTTGTTGCGCACTTCGTTGAACAGGATGGAGACCAGACTACTGCCACCCAGGGCATGGTTGCCTACCAGTAGCGAAAAATAATCGGGGTCGCCGCGTTTAATGCCGGGCAAGCCCATGATTACATGACTCTGGATGGACGGAAATTCGACGTGTTTTTGCTGCGCCGGTGGCGACTTGACCTGGGGCAACGCGGGGGCACGTTCACCGGCGGGCAAGGCCGTACTTAATTGCTCCGCGATAGCTTCGGCACGTGTGCGGTTGAGCGCGCCAACTACGGCGATGACGGCATTGCGCGCGACGTAATAACGTTGGTGAAACGCACGAATGTCCGCCACGGCAAGTGCGGAGATACTGGCCGGCGTGCCATCGGGTGGTGAGCCATAGGGATGGTCGGGATAGAGGCTCGCGTAGAACACATCGGTAGCCAATGCCGCGGGCGATTGTTCCTTGTGCTTGAGTCCAATCAGCGTGCGGGCTTTGTCGCGCTCCACGGCAGCGCTATCAAAACGCGGCTTGGCCAGGGCGTTGACGAACAGTGTCAGAGCCTGCTCTGTATGCTCACCAGCGGCCAGTGTGCGCAGGCTGGCGTAGGCCATATCTCGCTCGGCGCCCAAGCCCATGACCGCGCCGGTAGCACTCATTTGTTCGTTGAATTTGTCGGCGTCGAGATCGCTCGCACCCTCGTTTAAAAGTCCGTTGGTGAATGCGGCCAAGCCGGCGTGGGCACCGTCGCGAGCGCTACCCGCGGCGAACACAATGCGCGTATCGATCATCGGAATTTCCGGCGCCTCGACAAAATAGGCCCGCGCGCCGTTACTGGTCAGCCAAGTTTCGATGTGAGGCCCAGCCACGGCGGCTGTCGCCGTCAGCAGGCTCAAACAAAACACGGTGGTGATGAGAGGGAAATTTTTCATCGTGACGCCTCCGGCTGCAGGTAAGCCACCGTCAGACCCTGCGGCACGAGGTATTTTTGCGCCACCACCAGTACCTGTTCGGCGCTCACCGCCTTGATCTTGTCGACATAGGAGTCACGGTACTTCCAGCCCAGGCCAACCGCCTCGAGGGCGCCGATGGTCATCGCTTCGTGCTGCATGGAGTCCCTTTGAAAAACCGTATCGGCGACCACCTGGGTCTTGATACGTTCGAGTTCGGCAGCGGATGGCGGACGGGTCGCGAAACCATTCAGCTGCTCGGTGATGGCTTGCTCTAACGTCTCCAGGCTCACGCCTGCGGCCGGCACGGCGCTCAACGAGAATAGGGTCGGTAAGCGTGCGGCGGTTTCAATACCGGCACTGACGCTGCTGGCAATTTCGCGGCCACGCACAAGCTCCCGTTTGAGCCGGGCGCTGTCATCACCGGTCAACATCGCGGCCAGCACATCAAGTGCGTAGGGCTCCCATTCGTCCACCCCTTCGCCGCGTAGCGCCTGCGCCAGCACCGGCGCCTTGTAAGCCATCACCAGATAGGGGACGCGCGCTTTGTCATTATTGAGCACCACACGTTTGGTGCCGTTCTGGGCGATCTCGGGCCGGTTTTTGGGCGGCGCGATTTCGCTGGCAACAAGTGGCCCGAAGTGCTTTTTCGCGAGCGCATATACCGCGTCGGGCTGCACATCGCCGACCACCACAACGATGGCATTGTTAGGGCCATACCAGCGTTGATACCAGGCGCGCAGATCGGCCGCCGTCATGTTTTTAATGTCCGCTTCCCAACCGATAACCGGATAGCGGTAAGGGCTGGTGAGGAAAGCGACGGCCTCTGCAGCTTCCGATGCGAGCGACTCGGGTGAGTCATCGGTGCGCATACGGCGCTCTTCGAGCACGACGTTGATTTCTTTTTTGAACTCCGCATCATCGAT
>JAYUQF010000219.1:0-1776 GCA_043756885.1 Pseudomonadota bacterium | reverse complement strand
TGGCGGCGTCAGGCGCCAGCCGGTGCGCTGGTCGGCGACTGTGCAACAGATGGTCGATATAGGTCTCACCGCGCTGCCCATCATTTTCATGCTGTCGTTTGCCATCGGTGTGATGCTGGCCATTCAGGGCATTCATACCTTGAAGCAGTTCGGTGCCCAGACCCAGGTAGTGCTGGGTATTGCGTTGTCAGTGACACGCGAGTTTGGACCGTTGATGACTGGCATTGTGGTCGCTGGGCGCTCTGGATCGGCGCTCGCCGCACGTATCGGAAGCATGAGCATCAATCAGGAAGTCGACGCGCTGCGCGTGATGGGCATTAATCCGGTTCGTTATCTGGTCGCGCCCGTGCTGGTGGCGATGCTGGTCATGGTGCCGTTGCTGGCCTTATTTGCAGATTTTGCGGCGCTGTTGGGTGGCGCTGTGTTTTGCAACATCGAACTGGGCTTGAGCTATCGT
This sequence comes from Pseudomonadota bacterium, assembly GCA_043756885.1. Classification (GTDB taxonomy): domain Bacteria; phylum Pseudomonadota; class Gammaproteobacteria; genus JADJYF01. Next base: position 1,319 of record JAYUQF010000219.1, on the reverse strand, counting down.
GCATTCTGGGAGCAGACCACGGGTTTCATCGTGGTCAACGACATCAAACAAGGCCTGACCAAGAGCGGCGTGTTTGCGCTGATCATCGCGCTGGTGGGCGTAAGCAACGGCTTTGCGGTGCAAGGCGGGGCGCAGGGGCTTGGCCGTTCCACGACCCGTGCGGTGGTGTTGTCGATTTCTTACATTGTTCTGGCAGACATGGTTTTCTCTTATTTTCTGAATCGTTCGTGAACAGCGTCGCCATCGATATCCAGCAGCTCGTTACCCACTATGGGTCGCGCCTGATACTTGACCATGTTGATCTGATGGTCGAAGCGGGCGAGATCATGGTCATCATGGGTGGCAGTGGCTCGGGCAAGAGCACGCTGCTGCGTCATTTGCTCGGTTTGAATGTGCCCAGTAGCGGCAGCATCAAACTGTTAGGGCTAAACATCACGACCGCCACTGCGGCGCAGATGCACGCGCTTCGTCGCAATATGGGTGTGTCATTCCAGGGCGGTGCTTTGTTTGGCTCACTGTCGGTACTTGAAAACGTTATGTTGCCATTGCGCGAGCATACCCGCCTCGACGAGCAAACCATGGCCATCATGGCGCGTATGAAACTCGAAGTTGTGCGGCTGGGCGGACTCGGCGATCTGATGCCCGCACAATTGTCCGGTGGCATGATTAAGCGTGCAGCCCTGGCGCGAGCGATCGTCATGGATCCAAAGCTGTTGTTTTTTGATGAGCCATCAGCCGGGCTCGACCCGGTGGTCTCCGCAGAACTGGACGAACTCATCTTGAAGTTGCGCGACAGCATGCAGATGTCGATCGTAGTGGTGACCCACGAGCTCGACAGTGCCTTCAAGATCGCTGATCGCATAACAGTCTTGGATCATGGCAAGATTCTGCTGGCGGGCAGCGTCGACGAGGTCAGGAATTCGCCTATCGAACGCATTCAAGATCTCTTGAATCGTCGACCCCGACAAGACGAAATCGATACCGATGCTTACCTGCGCCGCTTGACCGGCGGATAACAAAACCAAAGAACCGGACCCGCTCTGCATGAAGCGAGACAACGTCAACTACCTCATGGTCGGCAGTTTTGTGACCGTGATGACCATCGGATTGGCCGTGCTGCTGTTTACGGTCAGCGGGCGTAGTGGTCCGACCGATAGTTACTATGTGGTCTATAACAATGTCGCCGGGCTCAACTTCGGTACGGGGGTGTTTTTCGAGGGTTATCGCATCGGTCAGGTCGAGGCCATTACGCCGCAGCCCGCGGCCAGTGGCATGCAGTACCAACTCGAACTCAGTGTGAAGGCCGGTTGGCCCATACC
>JAYUQF010000218.1:0-4488 GCA_043756885.1 Pseudomonadota bacterium | reverse complement strand
ACAACGGTGATGCCTGGGTAGAGGTCAATGGCAAGAAGATGGCGCCGCCGGAGATCTCGGCGCGCGTCTTGATGAAGATGAAAAAGACCGCCGAGGATTATCTCGGTGAGACGGTGACGGAAGCCGTCATCACGGTGCCTGCATACTTTAATGACTCGCAGCGTCAAGCCACCAAGGATGCTGGTCGCATTGCGGGGCTGGAGGTTAAGCGCATCATCAACGAACCGACCGCTGCTGCGCTTGCTTACGGCATGGACCGCCGCGGCGGTGACGCCAAGATTGTGGTCTATGACCTCGGCGGCGGTACTTTCGACATTTCCGTGATCGAAATCGCCTCGGTGGATGGCGAACACCAGTTCGAGGTGTTGTCGACCAATGGCGATACCTTCCTCGGCGGCGAAGACTTCGACATGCGCCTGATCGACTTCCTGGCGGACGAATTCAAGAAGGATCAAGGCATCGATCTGCACAACGATCCGCTGGCCCTGCAACGGCTTAAAGAAGCGGCAGAGAAGGCCAAGATCGAGCTCTCCTCAAGCATGCAGACCGATGTCAATCTGCCTTACATCACCGCCGATGCAAGCGGACCCAAACATCTGAACATCAAGATCTCGCGCGCCAAGCTTGAGTCACTGGTCGATGAAATCATTACCCGGACGATTGAGCCATGCCGCATCGCATTGAAGGATGCTGGTTTGAGCGCAGCACAGATCGATGAAGTGATCCTGGTCGGCGGTCAGACCCGCATGCCCAAAGTGCAGCAGGTAGTGAAAGATTTTTTTGGCAAGGAGCCACGCAAAGACGTCAACCCCGACGAGGCGGTGGCGGTCGGTGCTGCGATCCAGGCCGGTGTGTTGGGTGGTGATGTCAAAGACGTACTGTTGCTCGATGTCACGCCGCTGTCGCTGGGTATCGAAACCCTGGGTGGTGTGATGACCAAGCTCATCGAAAAGAACACCACGATTCCGACCAAGGCCCAGCAAGTGTTCTCGACCGCTGATGACAGCCAGACGGCGGTCACTGTGCACGTATTGCAAGGCGAACGTGAGCGCGCATCGACCAATAAGTCACTGGGCCGGTTTGACCTGTCGGATATTCCGCCGGCACCGCGTGGTGTGCCCCAGATCGAAGTTGCGTTCGACATCGATGCCAACGGCATTCTGAACGTCTCGGCCAAGGACAAGGCGACCGGCAAAGCGCAGTCCATCGTGATCAAGGCGTCCAGCGGCCTGTCGGATGCTGAAATCCAGCAGATGATCAAGGATGCCGAAGCCCACGCGGAGGAAGACCGCAAATTCCAGGCCTTAGCAAGCGCACGGAATCAGGCCGATTCCTTGGTACACGCCTCGAAGAAGTCGATGGAGGAACTCAAGGACAAGATCTCCGATGCCGATCGCAAACAGGTAGAAGATGCGATCAAGGTCGTCGAAGCCGCCATGGCTGGTGACGACCCCGATGACATCGAGGCCAAAGCACAGCAACTCGGGGAACTCTCGGGTAAGATTGCCGGCCAGGCGCAGCAGGCCGATCAGCAAGGCGCCGGCGCTAACGCGAGCGGGGCAGCGCGCGGCGATGAAGCGTCCGCAGATAATGTGGTCGACGCCGACTTCGAAGAAGTCAAAGAAGACAAGTAAACCTGACGCCCGAATCTACACTCGCAGGCCCGGCCCGGCACTTTGCCGCGTCGGGCCTGTGCTTTGATCGGCGTCGCAATTTATTACGGAACACAACGCTATGGCCAAGCGTGATTACTACGAAGTGCTTGGTCTCGATCGCAAAGCGAGCGAGGCCGAGATAAAACACGCCTATCGCCGCCTGGCGATGAAATTCCATCCCGACCGCAATCTCGACGATCCGCAGGCCGAAGAACGCTTCAAGGAAGTGAAAGAAGCGTCTGAGATGCTCAGTGATCGGCAGAAGCGCCAGGCTTACGATCAATTTGGTCACGCCGGAATTGATCAGCAGGCCGGTGGTGGTGGGGCCGGATTTGGCGACATCTTCGACAGCGTGTTCGGCGACATCTTTGGCGGCGGACGTGGCGGCGGCTCGCGCGCCTATCGTGGCGCCGACCTGCGATACGACCTGGAGATGACCCTCGAAGACGCAGTCGCCGGTAGCGAGGTCAAAATCCGCGTGCCAACCCTGGTTGGTTGCGAAACCTGCGGTGGCAAAGGCTCGCGCAGCGGCAAGGCGCCTGATCAATGTGGCACCTGCGGCGGTGCTGGCCAGGTGCGGATGCAGCAGGGCTTTTTTTCGGTCCAACAGACCTGTCCCAAATGTCGCGGCAGCGGCCGGACCATTTCCGACCCCTGCGCGAGCTGCAACGGCGGCGGCAAAACCCGTGGCAATAAAACTATTTCGGTCAAAGTGCCGGCTGGTGTCGACAACGGCGATCGTATTCGCTTATCGGGCGAAGGCGAGCCGGGCCAGAACGGCGGCCCATCGGGCGATCTGTACGTGAATGTGGTGGTGAAAGAGCATCCGATCTTCACCCGCGAGGAGACTGACCTGCGTTGTGAAGTGCCAATCGATTTTGTCACCGCCGTACTCGGTGGCGAGCTCGAAGTACCAACGCTGCAGGGGCGGGTAATGCTCAAGATCCCGGCCGAGACCCAAACCGGCCGTATGTTTCGCTTGCGCGGTAAGGGTGTGCGTTCGGTTCGCGGCGGACAGGTCGGTGACTTGATCTGTCGGGTGGCGGTCGAAACACCTGTCAATCTCAACAAAGAACAAAAAGAGATCCTGCGCAAGTTTGGCGACTCGCTTAGTGATGAGGGTAATAACCACAGTCCACGGGCCAGCTCGTGGCTCGACGGTGTGAAGAAGTTCTTCGAAGAAATGAAATTCTCCTGATACGCCGGGCGATGCGCTAGAGGAGCCGATATGCCACAAGACAAAACCCGCGTCGCCATTGCCGGCGCAGGCGGCCGCATGGGGCGCACGCTGGTCAGCATGCTGACTGATCACGCGACCTTGGTATTAAGCGCAGCGTTTGAACATCCCGCTTCCCCCCACCTTGGCAGCGATGCCAGCCTCTTGGCTGGTGCGGGTGCCAGTGGGGTGATCATCTCTGCCGAACCTGGCGCGGCACTTGCGGCAAGCGATGTATTGATCGATTTCACAGTGCCTGAATCGACCCTCGCTCATCTTGCTTTGTGCCGACGTTTGGCCAAGCGCATGGTGATTGGCACCACCGGCTTCGGTGCTGCGGAGGCACAGATACGCGCCGCCGCGACAGATATTCCTATTATGTTCGCGCCGAATATGAGCGTGGGTGTCAACCTCTGCTTCAAACTGGCGGATATCGCGGCACGCATTCTGGGTGATGACTTTGATGTCGAAATCATCGAAGCCCATCACCGCCACAAAATTGATGCGCCTTCCGGCACTGCGGTGCGCTTGGGCGAAGTGGTTGCCGCCGCGCTGGGTCGCGACCTCAAGACCTGCGCGATCTACGGCCGGGAAGGGCGTAGCGGGCCGCGCGATCGGAAAACGATTGGTTTTGAAACCATTCGCGCGGGTGAAATTGTCGGTGATCACACCCTGCTGTTCGCAGGCAGTGGTGAGCGTATCGAGATCACACATAAGGCTGCCGACCGTTCGACATTCGCTGGTGGTGCGCTGCGTGCTGCCGAGTGGCTGATGGGACAAGCAGTCGGTCTGTACGACATGCAGGACGTATTGGGCCGATCAGCATGACTTTATTGATGGATGCCATTTATGTATGTCCCTATTGAAAGTATGTCCCAGTTCGAGGCCGGGAGTGTGCGGCTGATTCAAGCGTAAAAATGTTGAATCCCTATGGTAGCAAGAATGCATTTTACATCCGCCAACCGGCTTTGAGGCTTAGTGTGAATTCACCGGTTTTGGAGTATTTTCGCCAATAATGCCCGCAAGCGCGCCGGTTTTACCGGTTTATGCAGCGCAGGCAGTTCCGACAGCCTGGCAACTTCCGCACTGGCAATCGAGATATCGCCGGTAATGATCAGCACGGGGATCGTCGCCTGAGGAAATTTAGCGCGCAGTTTATCCACTACCTGTTGTCCCGTTTCCCCTTCTGCCAGCCGCCAGTCGGTCAATAATGCATCGGGTACATCGTTGATCCGGGCGCACAGGGCATTGCCACTCTGGGCGGCGATCACCTCCAGGCCCCAACTGGTTAACAGTGTCACAAGCGCATCGAGCACTTGCCCGTCATCATCCACCACCGCGACGCGGCCTCTGAGCTGGGAATAGTCAGGTAGAGCGGGTTGCGCCGATAGATGCACCGCAGTTTCCTCACTCATGGGCACCGTTAAAGTGGCCAGCGTACCGCGCCCAGGTTCGGATTGCACGCTAAGTGAATAGCCCAGCAATTGCGACAGCCGCCGCACGATGGATAAACCCAGACCCAGGCCTTGGGTACGGTCGCGCGCCGCATTATGCACTTGGTAAAATTCATCAAAAATAAGCGGCAAATCCGAGCCCGCAATCCCCTCGCCCGTGTCC
>JAYUQF010000217.1:0-1776 GCA_043756885.1 Pseudomonadota bacterium | reverse complement strand
ATCATCAACAACAAGATAGCTACCTGCCCGCGCCGGTATTAATGGCCGGTATGGTCGGGATGCGCACCAAGCGCATCAAGGTCGGTACTTGCGTGCTGCTGGCGCCGCTTTATCACCCCATTCGCCTGGCGGAAGATATTGCTGTTGTTGACCAGGCCACCCGCGGGCGCATGGTGGCGGCGGTTGGCATCGGCTATCAGCCGCCTGATTTTGATGCGTTTGGTGTGCCGCTCAAACAACGTGCCGGCCGCACCGAAGAATGTGTCGAGATCCTGCGCAAGGCGTGGACGGGCGAAACATTCAGCTATCCGAGCAAATACCACACCATTGACAATGTGCGGGTAACTCCGCCGGCCTATCAGAAAGACGGGCCACCGATCTGGCTCGCAGGTTGGGTGCCGGCTGGCCTCGAACGGGCGGGGCGCATGGGTGATGGTTGGATTGCCGATCCGATCCAATCTTTGCCGGTCATCAAGGACTATGCCCGTCAGTATCGCGCCGAGGCTAAAAAACACGGCCGCAAACCCTACGTGGTTTTGATGCGCGACTGTGTGATCGGACCGAGCTGGGAGGCGTGTTTGGCCAAAAGTGGCCCGACCATGACCACCCACCGTTGGTACTTTCATTACGGTGCTTATGTCAAAGACGACTACGTGAAGGACGTCAAAGTCGCCGAAGATTTGACTTTCGACATCGCGGCACGAGATCGCCTGATCGCCGGCTCACCAGCGCAATGCCTGGAGCAGCTCTTGATGTGGAAAGAAGAGATCCAGCCTGATTATGTAATGCTGCGCATGCGCCAGCCGGGTGGTCCGCCACAGGCCGAGGCTCTGGCTGATATCCGACTGTTTGGTGAGCAGGTCATTCCCAAACTGTGAGCACCACAGGCACTCGTTTGCGCACTGGACGGTGCGCAAGCGATAACCAACAATCGCAGCGCCGTGCCGTGTGCACGGCCAGCTTGTTAACCCAGTGCAGGAGCCGTTTGCCATGACTTATTTCACGGACAATTCGCTGTCTATCGGCAATACCCCACTGGTGCGTCTGAACCGCATCGTTGATCCCGATAAGGTCACGGTGTTGGCCAAGATCGAGGGACGCAATCCCGCTTATTCGGTGAAATGCCGCATCGGCGCGGCCATGGTGTGGGATGCCGAAGCACGCGGCCTGCTCAAACCCGGTGTGGAAGTGGTCGAGCCAACCAGCGGCAATACCGGCATTGCTCTGGCCTATGTATGCGCGGCGCGTGGTTACAAGCTGACGCTGACCATGCCCGAGACCATGAGTCTCGAACGGCGCAAGGTACTGAAGGCCTTTGGTGCCAATCTGGTGTTGACCGAGGGCGCCAAGGGTATGAAGGGCGCCATCAACAAGGCCGAAGAAATCGTGGCCAGCGATCCCGCGCGTTATTACATGCCCCAGCAGTTTGATAATCCGGCCAACCCGGCCATTCACGAAAAAACCACGGGCCCTGAGATCTGGAGCCAGACCGACGGCAAAATCGATGTCTTGATTGCCGGTGTTGGCACCGGCGGCACCATCACCGGCATCTCGCGTTACATCAAACATACTCAAGGTCGCGCCATTATTTCCGTGGCGGTGGAGCCCGATGCGAGCCCGATCATCACGCAGAAGATGGCGGGCGAAGAATTAAAACCAGGGCCGCATAAGATCCAAGGCATAGGCGCTGGTTTTATTCCGGGTGCGTTGGATCTGTCGATAGTTGATCGCGTTGAGCGGGTGTCCAACGACGAAGCCGTGAGCATGGGGCGGCGT
>JAYUQF010000216.1:0-4489 GCA_043756885.1 Pseudomonadota bacterium | reverse complement strand
TTGATGGCGGCGCGCGAGAGTCCCGGCCGGCCTTGACGATTGCCCGGCAGCAACACGCTGGGGTGACCATGAAGCGCTGGTTAGGCGCCAATCATGGTGTTTTTCTTTTTTGCCCGGCGTGGTCGATATTGCTACCGATGCCGTTGACTACGCATGTGCCTGGACGCGCGGGCTGTTCGCACCTTAATCGGTGTTGGCACGCCGCCATGCGCGGCCTAGCCGAAACGATTAAGCAAGACCAATACTGACGCCATCAACAACACGATCCAGGTGAGGTTGGTGCCGATGAAGCGCAGCGGATTCACGCCCGCTTTGCTCGTCAACCCCAGCGGATGCAGAACACGGCCCACCAGCAGAGCCGCGCCCATGCCATGTATCCACGTCGCTGAACTGCCGCCTGCTTCGGCAAACCCAATCAGAATCAGGATCAGTGGTACGTATTCAATAAAGTTCTGTTGCGCGCGCAGGACGGGCGTGAAGTCCGCATTACCACCGTCGCCATAAAGCACGCCGCCCTTGGCACGAATAACCGCAACGACGCGGATGCTCAGTATGAGAAGAATAATGCCCAAGCCAGCCGCATACAGCGGTGTGATGGTGACGCTACTCATTGTTTTGCCCTCGATGATTGTTAAATTTGATCAGGCTGGCGACTACCGCTGTGTGCGGCGCTGCGCGAGCCTGCCCCTCCTCCCAAAGAGTAGGACGTGTGAGCGCGCAAAAACAGGACACCTACTCAACTTACGACGCAAACGGCGACACCTGGGCTGTGGCTCGCCCGCGTGTTTCAGGCGCGCTCGGACCGTCCCGCAGGTGACGCTCGGGCGGCACTTGCGTAAGGTATGCGGGCTTTAAGGACCAACGTGGCCCCGCCACAGACGACCGTGGCCGCAACGAGCCCGGCATTAAAATCATTATGGGGGAGTAAACATGACTGACCGTGACGACAAACTGGAAGCGCTGCTCGACCGCGAAGCAATCCGCGATCTGCCGACCCGTTACTGCGACTGCGTGTGGCAGGACGATCTCGACAGCTTGCTCAAGCTGTTTGCCAAGGATGGGGAGTTCATCATCGACAACGCTGGCAAACGCACCGCGGCCAAGGGTTTAACCGCTATGCGCAAGATGTATCGTCAAGGCCTTTCAATCGGCCCGCGGCCCTATATCCACAATCACGTGATCACGATGGACGATGCAAGCCACGCCCACGGCCGTGCTTACCTCGCCCTGCATAGCATCAAACAAAATATGCAGTTCATCGGCGCCGGCTACTACAACGACAGCTACGTGAAGGTCAAAGGCGCGTGGAAATTTCAGCGGCGACATTTTGTCGCGCTGCGCATCGACGATGATCCCATGGCCGGCATGACACCAAGCAAGAAGGCAGCGCCGACTGCCAAGACCAAACCTGCGGCCACGGCCAGCGGCCGCATCCGACGCAAGTAAGCAGCACTATCGTTTGCCGTGGTGGCAACCCGGGGCAAATACCTCGGGCTGCCACACGGACAGATCAGTACCGCGTGTTACGGCGCAACAACACCAGCATCAAGCTTGAACACCCATAACGTGGTTGCGCCGCCGGCAGTGTCGATCTCCGGCGTCAGACTCTGCCAGGACACATCAACTGGCCCACCACCACCCGTAGTGACTGCCACAAACTGCGAGCCATCCCGTGCATAGCTGATTGGGAATGCATTGGGCGTGCCATCCAGTCTCACCTGCCACAGCGCTTTACCGGTGGCGCTGTCGGAGGCACGGAACCAGCGGTCACGTGAACCTTCAAATATCAGCCCCCCGGCTGTGGCCAAAATAGCGCTGGCCTGGTGGGCCCGGCGCCGCTCTTGCCACACGACTTTTTTAGTCTCCAGATTCAGCGCCGCAACACGGCCAAATTTGCCGTCACTGTCGGGTCTGGGCAACACGGTGTATTGAATATCCCACGCTTCTTCCGGCTTCCATAAATAGCTCATGCAGGACTCGAACATCGGCACGTACATTATCTTGGTATGGGGATCGTAGGCGGTCGCCGGCCAGCTGCGTGCACCACCGGGAAAAGGACACACCATCTTCGCTTTACCAACTTCCGGTTCGAGCTTGGGGTCGGTGGTTTTGTGGCCGGTGTTGCTGTCGATCGCGGTGACCAGGTTCTGCAAGCCCATGTCATGGGAAAAAAGATAACGCCCGGTGCGTGCGTCCAGCGCGTCGAGAATGCCGAGCTTGCCAAAAGTCACTACCGCCTTGGTTGGCCCCTGCGCAGTTGGCAGCGTGACGATGGTGCGTTCAAAGGCCCAGTCGAGATCCCATACTTCGCGGCTATGGTGTTGATAATGCCAAACCAATTCGCCGGTATCGGGATTCAGGGCCAGCGTAGTATCGGTATAAAGCGCGTCACTGGAGGCCTCGCGATTGGCGTTGGCCTTCATAAGCGGCGCGATGTGATAGGTCTGGCCGGTGCCAAAATAAACCAGATTTAATTCGGCATCATAAGTGCCGGCCAGCCATACCGAGCCACCAAAACGTTGTTCCAGGGGCGCGTCGTTCCAAGTATCACCGCCCGCGAGACCGGGACGGGCAATGGTATTAAAGCGCCACAGTTCTTTGCCGGTTCTGGCATCCAAGGCGAGGATAAAACAGCCCCCGGCATAACCCGCGCCGGAACAACCCGACACACCCTGTATAACTTTGCCGTGCACCACCATCGGCCCACCGGTGAGGCGCAATACACCACCGGACTCTTCGATGGAGTGATCCCAAAGTAATTCGCCACTGCGCGCATCGAGTGCGAGCAGATGATTGTCGAGCGTCGGCACAAAAAGCGTGGTGCCATAAAGCGCCAGATTGCGCGGCTGGGTAGTGGGTGGGCCGGCCGGTGTCACCGCGGCAGCAAGACGCGCAAATTTCCACAACACATTACCCGTGCTGGCATCGATGGCCTGCACGGTGCCGAAGCTGTTGACGAACATCACACCATCGTGAACCAGGGGCGTGATCTGATTAGTGCCCGCCGGCAGGGACAAACTCCAGGCCACTTGCAGGCGGCGGGCATTACCAGCGTTGATCTGCTGCAGTGGGCTATAGCCAAAACCATCGTCGCTGCGCCGCCAGTTCAACCAATCTGCGTCTGCAGGTTGGCGCAGCAGCGCCTCGCTCACCGGCGTCATCGCGCGCAGCAGCGTTGCCTGCTGCTTTTTCGCGGCGCGAAACGCTTCATCCTCGTTGCGCGTGGTCTCGCCCGCGCCACCAGCAGCCGAGCCACCCTCACTACTGGCAGGCGCGGCCACCACAGTAGTGTCCGTGGTCGCAGGCAGAGTCGCGAGATTGTTGTGCGCGAGGATCAGATCGGTCAGGGCCGCGTAGGTAGTCGCATCAAGTCCGCCAGGTTTGGCCGGTGGCATGGTGGCCGCGATCAAATCACGCATGCTGGCAGCGCTTTTGCCCTGCCATTTTTTGTTGAACGCAGGGCCCGACAATGGCGGCCCGAACGCGCCACCCAAACGAATGCCGTGGCAACCCGCGCACTGACTGGCGTAAGCGGTTTGCGCGGCGCTGGGTGTGCCACTTTCAAGCGCCACTGCGCCGTAGGCGGCCAACAACAGCGGCAAGACAGCGGCCAGCCGCCGCCAGTGGGCCAAACCATATGGCGCTGACGTTGCACCTCGGTGTGTGCCCAACACCCCGTGGCGACTCATGCCACCAACCGTACGGGCAGTTTGGAAAACCCGGACACGTGGGTATTGCCAATTCGATGGGGTAAGCCAGCGATTTCGAGGCGCGACAGCACCGGCAGCAAAGCCGTTAGTGACGCGCGCAGCTCAGCGCGGGCAAGATTGGTACCGATGCAAAAGTGCGCGCCGTAGCCAAAGGCGATGTGGTCGTTGGGCGTGCGCGCGATATCAAACTTGTAGGGATCTTTAAACACGGCTGCGTCGCGATTGGCCGACGGATAAAACACGCACACCGTGTCGCCCGCCTTGATGCGCGTACCGCTCAAATTGAAGTCTTCGGTGCAGGTGCGCAGGAAACACACCACCGGCGAGGTCCAACGCAGAATCTCGTCGGCCGCACTACCGATGAGTGAAGTATCGGCACATAAGCGGTCCCGTTGCTCGGGATGCTCCAGCAGCGCGACCAAACCACCGACGGTGGCGTTACGGGTAGTGTCATTGCCCGCAGCGATCAGCACGAATAAATATCCGATCAATTGCTGATCGTTCATCGGCTTGCCTTGCACCCGTGCGTTCACCAGGCGGTTGATGAAATCCGAACTGCCACCGCCAGGCTTGCGATGTTCCTGAATGAGGTTTTCGAGATACTCACGAAACTCGTTGGCCTGGCGTTCGGCAGTCTGCACGGTGGTCTCGCCCGGCAGCATGTATTCGGGCTCAACCTCACCGATAACCGCACTCGACCAAATCAAGATCTGGCGCCAGTCGTCGGGCGCCAGTCCCATGATTTCGCCGGTCGCAGCCAATGGCAGCTTGGCGGCCAG
>JAYUQF010000215.1:0-4494 GCA_043756885.1 Pseudomonadota bacterium | reverse complement strand
GACTGGGAGTTGTCGACCTTGGGTGACCCGCTCGGTGATTTCAGTTATCACATGGCGCCATGGGTGATCCCGGCGGTCGATGAACGCGTATCGAGTCTAGAGGGTTTGGATTTAGCTGCCCTGGGCATCCCCACCCAAGCCCAGTACATCGCCCGTTACTGCCAACTGACGGGTCGCAATGAAATCGCCCATATGGATTTTTACAATGCTTATACCGCCTGGCGACTAGCGGCGATTTATCAAGGCATCATCAAGCGTGTGCAGGACGGCACAGCCGCCAGCTCCGACGCGCCGACCACCACTGACATCGTTGAACGTTTCGCCGAACGCGCCTGGGAGTACGTCGAAGGCCGGCGCTGAGTCGCGTTTGCCGGCGCACATTTAATTTGATTTAAGCAACATGCTGGAAACCCCATGACATCCGTAGCAGACACACTGCGCTTCGAGCCCACTGCCCTGCCGCAGTCGCTGGAAACACTGCGCACCGCAGTGCGTGCTTTTTTAAAGGAAGCCCTGGTCGATGTGCCAGTGGTCAAGCGCAGCCATAGCTGGGAAGCCTATGACGCCGATTTTTCGGCCAAGCTCGGTGCGAAGGGCTGGATAGGCATGACCTTGCCCACGGCTTACGGCGGACATGGTCGCAGTGCGCTTGAGCGTTACGTGGTGGTCGAAGAATGTCTGGTGGCCGGCGCACCAACGGCGTTTCATTGGGTAGCCGATCGGCAGAGTGGTCCGTTGATCGTGCGCTATGGCAACGAAGAACAGAAAAAAACCATCGTGCCGGCCATCACCGCTGGCCGCGCCTGTTTTGCCATCGGCATGAGCGAGCCAAATTCTGGCTCAGATCTGGCCTCGTTGCGTACCCGTGCGGAACGCACCGCCACGGGTTGGAAGGTCAATGGCACCAAGATCTGGACCAGTAATGCCCACCGTGCCAACTACATGATCGCCCTGTTCCGCACCGATCCCGATCCGAATAAAAAACATGCCGGACTTTCGCAGTTTTTGATCGACCTGAGTAAAACCTCTGGCATTACACCGCGTACCATCCAGAATCTGGCCGGCGGGCGCAATTTTAACGAAGTGGCCTTTGTTGACGCCGAGCTACCGGCCGATGCCCTGATCGGCACCGAAGGTCAGGGCTGGCGTCAGGTGACAGAAGAACTCGCTTTTGAGCGCAGCGGCCCCGAGCGTTACCTGTCCTGTTTTTATCTGTTGCGCAAGCTCATCGATGTGGTCACACCCCACGCTTCACCGGCCACCTTGGCCCGCCTAGGCTCACAAGTGGCGTGGGCCGCGACCTTACGCACCATGTCATTGAGCATCGCGGCGAAACTGAATGCCGGACAGGACCCAGCCCTCGAAGCCTCGGTCGTTAAAGATCTCGGCTGTCAGTTCGAACAGAACCTGCCTGGCCTCGCGCAGGAACTGTGTGAACTCGAACCGACCCTGGAAGGCTTCGGCTCGGACTATCAACAGGTGCTGGGTGCGCTGATCCAAATTGCGCCGTCGTTTTCGTTACGCGGTGGCACACCGGAGATCATGCGCGGCATCATCGCCAAAGGTTTGGGTGTGCGATGAACGAAACACAGATCATGCTCGAAGATACGGTCAATCGTCTGTTTGGCGATCGGCTCGGTTGGGATGCTTTAACCACCATCGAAGAACAGGGTTTTCCCGCCGCACTGTGGGCACAAACCGTCGAACAAGGCATTCACAAAGTGCTGGCACACGAGCACAGCGGTGGCATGGGCGTGGGTTGGGCAGATGCTTACCCGGTACTGCGTGCCTGCGGTCGCCACGCTGTACCGCTGCCGGTCGTCGAAGCTGTGATTGCCGAATGGCTGGCCCGCCAGGCTGGCGCCACTCTGCCGGCGGGTGTGCCCGGTCTGCTACCACAAAACATTGCTGCAGCAAGTGTGGGCGCGGCGGGCATCAAGCTCGTTAATACCCGCACGCCCTGGGGGCGCAACGCAGATTATCTGGTGGGGGTCGCAACACAGGGCGCGGGTGCAGAACTCATCATCGCTACACCCGCAGGTTTGCTCGTGACCAGCGAAGACAACATCGGTCGCGACCCGCGCGATACGCTCGATGGCACGGCAGGCATCATCGCGCGGCATGTTTTGCCCTTGGCGCCTGATTGTGTGCATTGGCTAGGCGCTTTAGCCCGCAGTGCGCAAATTGCCGGAGCCGGCGCCGCCGCGCTGGATCTTGCATTGAAGTACGGCGCTGAACGTTCCCAATTTGGCAAACCACTGTCGGGCTTTCAGGCTATCCAACATTACCTGGCCGATTTAGCTGGGGTCGTGGCCTCGGTCGATGCCATTACCATGGCTGCCTGTGTTGGGCTGGATAATCGTGGCATGGCAGCCAGCGGCCGTAATGCGCGGTTTGAAATCGCCGCAGCCAAATGCCGGGCCAGCGAGGCGGTGGAGAAGCTCACGCGTTTGTCCCATCAGGTGCATGGTGCCATCGGATTTACCTATGAATACGGGCTGCACTTTTTGACTCGCCGCCTGTGGGCCTGGCGCGCCGAATTTGGTGGCGCGGGCCAATGGGGCGAATATCTCGGCCGTGTTGCGATCGAAGTCGGTGGTGATGGCATCTGGCCGACGATTACCGCGTGAATGGCCGCCCAAGGGGAGTTTCAGCACGATGCTTGATAATGATCTCATCCTCGAAATCGACGGGCTCATTGCCCGTCTTACCATCAATCGTCCCGCCACACGCAACCCGCTCGGTCAGCCTGGCGACGGTGAGCGTTTTCGCGCCGCCGCGACCGCCATCAATAGTGATAAAAACCTGCGCTGCGTGATTATGACCGGCGCCGGCTCAGCTTTTTCGGCTGGTGGCGATCTAAAAGCCATGCGCGATAAAAGCGGCTACTTCGGTGGCAGCGGCGCAGAGTTGCGTGACCACTATCGGCACGCCATCCACGGCATCATCCACGCCCTGTGGGATATTGAAGTGCCGGTGGTCGGTGCTATCAACGGTCCCGCCATTGGCCTGGGTAACGATGTCGCCTCACTGTGTGATATCCGTATCGCCGCAGCTTCGGCACGCTTTGGCGCGACCTTCCTCAAAATGGGTTTATTGCCGGGCGATGGCGGCGCATGGTTGCTGCCACGGCAGATAGGCTGGTCGCGCGCCGCGCAGTTGTTTTTCACCGGTGATTTGATCGACGCAACAACGGCGCGCGAATGGGGCTTGGTTTCGGAGGTGGTCGCCGATGATGAGCTCATGGCTCATTGCGAAACCCTCGCCAAAAAGATCTGTGGGCAACCACCACAAGCGCTACGCATGACGAAAAAACTCATGCGCGAAGGCACCATGGCCAACTTCAGCACCATCATGGAGATGTCAGCCGCGTTGCAGGTCACGCTGCATCAAACCGACGATCATATGGAAGCTTTAAACGCGTTTTTTGAAAAACGTTCACCGCAATTTGTAGGGCGCTGAGCCCAGCGCTGCGCGCGGCATGCTCCGTCCGCGCCTGGCAGTTTTGTCGCGTAACCTGCCGCCACTCACCGGTGGCATGGAGCGCTTGAGTTGGCAGGTCATTAAGGCCCTGGCAACAGACTTCGACGTTCACGTCATTGGCCCGCGCGATTGTGTGGCCTTATTGCCGACCGGGGTGCAGGGCCACGCATGTCACGGCGCGGCAGCCCTGCCCTATCTATGCGAAGCGGCGCTCGTCAGCGCCTGGCGCGCGCTCAGTAAAGTGCGACCCGACCTCGTACTCGCCACCTCGGGGCTGACGGCGCCCGTTGCGCGACTGTACGCCACGCTGTGCGCCCGCCCTTATCTGACCATGGTCCATGGTCTGGATCTGGTCGCCGATAACACGCTCTATCAGCGCCTGTTTGTGCCCTGCGTACGTGGCGCAACACGCGTGATCGCCAACAGCGCCAACACCGCGCGCCTGGCGCAACGCTGCGGTGTTCCCACGAGGTCGCTACGCATCATTCATCCTGGCGTTGAATGGCCGGCGCCTGCCGCAGATGGCAGTGCGTTTCGCCAGCGCTACAACCTCGGCACGCGACCCATCATGTTGATGGTCGGCCGCCAAACGGCGCGCAAAGGCCTGGTTGAATTTATCGAACACGGCCTACCGGCCATTGTGCAGGCGGTTCCCGCTGCACTGCTCGTCGTCGTTGGAGGTGAAGCCCAGCATGCTATTCGCCGTGAGGACAGCATCGGCGCACGCCTGGGATCAGTACTCGCAGATCGCGGCCTGCGCAGCGCCGTGCACGTATTAGGCGCTTTGGACGACACACAATTGGCGCAGGCCTACGCTGCGGCTGATGTGCACGTATTTCCCTTGATCCCAGTGCGCGGCGACGTGGAAGGGTTTGGCATGGTGGCGGTCGAAGCCGCTGCCCACGGCTTGCCGACGGTGGCATTTAACGAAGGCGGTGTGCGTGATGCGATCATCGAAGGCAGTACCGGGCAGGTGATAACAGCTAACGACTACCCGGCCTTTGTCGCGGC
>JAYUQF010000214.1:0-4497 GCA_043756885.1 Pseudomonadota bacterium | reverse complement strand
CGGATTTTGCGCCTGATCATCGCCCGGGCGACAATCTTTTTACCAACAGCATGGTAGTGCTGGATGCGCGCAGCGGTGCCTTGAAATGGTGGCATCAGATGGAGTCCAACGATGGCCTGGATCTCGATCTGGGCGCGGCACCGATGCTGTATTGGAACAGCAAGGGCCATCCGATGGTTGCGTTCGGCAGCAAAGATGGCCATCTCTACGCGGTTAACCGTGAGACCCAAAAGCGCATTTTCAAGACCGCTGTCACGACCATAGAAAAACCCGACAAAGCGCCGACAGCGCAGGGTGTGCATAGTTGCCCCGGTCCGGTTGGTGGGGTGGAGTGGAATGGCCCGGCTTACGACGAGAAGCATAAACAATTGTTGGTCGGGGCCGTTGACTGGTGCGCGCTGATCAAGTCCGATGCGGTGGATTTTCAGCCCGGTAAGTTCCTGGTCGCCGGCAGTTGGGAATGGGACGACAAGCGCAGCGGTTGGATCAGCGCTGTTGATCCCGACAGCGGCGCCGTGCGCTGGCAATACCACGCCGAAGGGCCAGTGGTGGCCGGCATCACACCAACCGCGGGTGGCGTAACCTTTGGTGGTGATATGAGCGGCAATTTTGTCGCCCTCGATTCAAAAAATGGCGCGGTATTAAAAAAAATAGCGACGGGTGGTGCGGTGGCAGGTGGTGTCATCAGCTATGCCCTGGCGGGTAAACAATATGTCGCGATCGATTCGGGTAATGTTTCGCGGCTGTCGTTTGGAGAGAACGGCAAACCGTCTGTGGTGATCTATGCCCTCGCCGATGGTGCAACCACAAGCACCCTCGCACCTGCGAGAGAAGCGCCAACAACGCATGTGGCAGCCACTGCCGCACCCGATGCGGGTCGTGGCCGCGAGTTGTTCGGCCACAATTGTGCTGCCTGCCATGGCGCCGCGGGGGAGGGCGCCGTAGGCCCGAAGCTGGTTGGCATCAAGACCCGTCTTGACCAGGCGGCCACAGTGCAATGGATTGAAAATCCGTCGGCCAAGATGCCGCGCCTGTTTCCATCGACCTTGAATGCACAGGATGTGCTCGACGTGGCGGCGTTTGTGCAAAGTTTGTGACCAGGCGGCTGATCGCCTGGCTTGGAGTCCGAGGTGTGCGTGCCGATCTTCTGACGATGGACAGATAGACGGCTACACTGACTGAGGGGTGTTGTGCCTGAGGGGAGGCAATGATGATCGAACTCATGCGTCGCAGTGTTGTTGAACAAGCGCGGTTGATCCGCAGCGGTGAAGTCTCGCCAGCACAAATGGTTGAGGCCGCTATTGCCGCCATCGAAAAGTACAATCCCAAACTCAATGCCGTTGTACTGCCCATGTACGATATTGCGCGCCGCGCGGTTAAGAGTTTGAAAGGTGACGAGCCCTATGGTGGCGTGCCTTTGTTATTGAAGGATATGTGCGCCGAGTATGCGGGGGCACCGATGACCGAGGGCTCGCGCTTTCTACAGGGTTATATCTCACCGCGCGACAGCGAACTGGTGGCGCGTTATCGACGCGCTGGTTTCATCGTGGTCGGCAAAACCAATTCACCGGAGTTTGCCTCCAAGCCCACCACCGAGCCCGAACTCTATGGTGCAACACGCAACCCCTGGGATCTGAGTCGCTCGCCGGGCGGCTCCTCGGGCGGCTCTGGGGCAGCGGTCGCGGCCGGCATGGTTGCGGTGGCCCACGCTAATGACGGTGGTGGCTCGACCCGTCTGCCGGCTGCGGTGTGCGGCTTGGTTGGATTAAAACCGACTCGCGGGCGTAATCCGCTCGGCCCCGATTACGGTGATCCCGGCGCGGCCGGACTGTTATCAGAGCATGTTGTCACTCGCACGGTGCTCGACAACGCGCTGATGCTGGATGTCACGGCGGGCGCCGATGTGGGTGCGCCTTATTACCCGCCGCCGCCGCTGCGGTCTTTCGCTGCTGAGGTTGGCCTTGATCCGGGTCGGCTGCGCATTGCCTTCAGTACCCAGCCGATCACCCATACACCGGTACACGCCGATTGCCAGCAGGCGGTACGCGACATCGCCGCCCTGTGCGAGAGCCTTGGCCACCATGTTGAAGAAGCCAAACCGGAAGTTGACGGTGAGCACTTCCACGATTTTTTCACCACCGTCTGGCTGGCGATGGTGGCGTGGATGATCCGCGACTGGAGCGTGCGCCTGGGCCGTACGCCGAACCCTGCTGATTTCGAAAAACACACCTGGAAGATGTACGAGATCGACAGCGAAGTACGGCCGTCGGATTTTCTCAAGGCCGTGCACGATATGCAGCGCTTTGCGCGCGAGGTTGCGCCGTTTTTTTCGACCTACGACATCTGGCTGACACCAACAACACCGGAGCCGCCGGTACCGCTTGGGTATTTCGACTTCGATCGCAAGGCACCCCACCAGGCTACCGAGCGCATGCAGCGTTTTCCGCGTTTCACGGCCGTTGCCAACGTCACAGGTCAGCCGGCGATGTCTCTGCCACTCTGCTGGAACGCGGCCGGTTTACCTATTGGCATTCAGATCATGGGGCGTTACGCCGACGAGGCGAGTTTGTTCCGACTCGGGGCACAACTTGAAGCGGCGCGGCCGTGGGCAGCCCGCAAACCGTCACTCGACTGATCGCATCAACTACTAGGCGTGTAATCGCACCGGCATCGCGGTGTAACCATGAATCACGTTGGAACATACACGCGTCGGTTCGCCCACCATCTCAACCATGCTGAACCGTTGCATGATCTCTTCCCATGCGATCTGCAATTGCAATTCGGCAAGTCGATAACCCACACAATGATGGGTGCCAAAACCGAAGGACAGATGACGGCGCGGATTGGCGCGGTCGATCACAAATGCCTCGGGCATGGCGATGGCATCTTCGTCACGATTGCCCGAGATGTACCACATGGCGATGCGATCACCGCGTTTGATCTTGGCCTCGCCTAAGCGGAAATCCTGCACCGCAGTGCGGGCCATGTGGGATATGGGGGTCTGCCAGCGAATGATTTCCGGCACCATGGTGTCGATCAGCGCGCGATCGGCGCGCAGTTTGTCGTATTGCGCGGGGTAGCGGTTGAGGGCGAAAACGCCGCCGCTCAGGGAATTGCGCGTGGTGTCGTTACCACCCACGATGAGATTGATGAGATTACCCAGGAACTCGCCTGGGCTGAGGTTTTTGGTGCCTTCGGCATGCACCATTAGCGACAGGAGATCCGAGCGCGGTTCGCCCTGCAGGCGTTCCTGCCAGAGTCCGGCAAAAGTCGTGAAGCAGTCTTCCAATTCCAGACGCCGCGATTGCCAGCTGTCGACGATGCCAAAGCCCGGTTCACTGACGGCGATATCAGACCAGCGTGTCAACATGCGGCGCTTTTCCTGGGGGAAATCGAACAGCATGGCCAGCACCTGGGAAGTCATCTCTATCGACACACACTCAACCCAGTCAAAAGTTTCGCCCAGTGGCAGAGCGTCAAGGATGCGCGCACATATAGCCCGAATTTTGTCTTCCATTTCCCGCACATTGGCGCGCGCCACTATCGGTGCGATGGCTTTGCGTTGCGCCGTATGGATAGGCGGGTCAGTGGACTGGAACATGCGCGCATCAACACCGTGACAGCGAAACATGGTGTCGTAACCGAGGATATGGCCGCCTAATTCATAATTGGACGACACGCGCACATCGTCGGCGTTGATCTCGACGATGTCTTTGTACGTGGTCAGGGACCAGAACGGACCATAGTGGCTGTTGGCGCAGTAATGTATTGGCGCCTCTTTACGCAGCCGCGCGAAGTAAGCGCCGATGACATCATCCTGATAAAGACGCGGATTACTGACGTCGATATGCGCTAAAGGAATCAGCTTAGGGTCGACCGGGCCGGCGGCTTTCATGAATGGGGCCGCAGTGAGGTTGCAGCGTGATGCATGGGCTGGTCACTACGCTTAACGACGATGGCATGCATGGTGAAGAATTCTGAGCTCACATCAAAATCGGTGTATTGATGTTGCGGGGCTTAACCGTGATGCAGCGCGTGATAGGCAGCGTCACCAACGCGCGCGACGGTTTGACGACCCAGACGATCGGCCGCGAGTGTTGCGTTGAGTAACATCTCGTTGTTAACAACAAATGGCTCATTGGCGAGAAACGGCACAATTGTGGTGCCCGTCATCACGGCAGCAAGGTCGACACTGTGGCTGGCAGCCAGGGACAGATGACCCAGATGACAAGGCAGGCCGACCGCACAGAGAAACTCCGCCATGCGCACGGCTTCCACTTCGTGCTTTTCCAGGAGCAACTGGGTCATAAGGCCCATTGCGACCATTTCACCGTGTAAGTAGTTGGCATGCAGACGCGGTAATACTGTCAGCCCCTGGGCGAGCGCATGGGCGGCAGCGAGTCCGCCGCTTTCAAAACCTACGCCGCTCAACAGTGTATTGGCCTCGACCACATGATTGAGCGCATCGTTAACCTCACTTCGCTGCACGGCGGTGGC
>JAYUQF010000213.1:0-1780 GCA_043756885.1 Pseudomonadota bacterium | reverse complement strand
ATGGCGAAGATAAAGTTGCGCCGTCGAGGGCGCGCTGCGCAAATCCGAGCTGAGTTGCCCGCTGCCACGGATGAGACAGGGTCCATGGATATTGCCAGAGCCACAATAGGATTGTTTGATGTCACCCCGCTCCATAATCACGACAAAGTCGCGCACCGCCAACTTGTCTGCCGCGTAGCGTAATCGCTCGGCGTAGTCCAGCAGGCTGGAGCCCGGCCCACCCATTGCGTAGACCGGCCGCCCCCCAACGCGCTCTGCAGCTGGGCGCCCACACGCTCGGCTTCGGGCAACATGGAAGCATCGACAAAACTATCGCCAATCACCGCCACTGCAGCACTGTCGGGCAAAAAATCGCGACTGCTTAAAAAACCGAGATTGTTGGCCTCGTGATCAAGCGGGTCGCGAAAGTTCCAGCCCCAGGCGCTGCGAAATTGATGATGAGGCCGGTAGGTGATGATGAGCGGATCGATGTGATAACCAGTGTCGGTGTAAGTGCTGGTGGGTAGCACGCGCAATACAACTTCGAGCGTGGCCATGCACATCAGACCACCCATCATCAGCAAAGCGACGTTGCGTAACATGTCAGAAATTAAAATAAATAAACGGACTGACACCATCGCGAGTATCGTTAACGATAATCAGCAACGCACAGGCCACCGCGTCGGCGTAGGGACTGATGCCATCGGCCAGCACGATTTTTTTGAATAGTCCGATAGCAAAAATCACCAGGCCGCTGGCGATATTGGCGGCGTTTAGACGGTAAGTTGTTGCCTGGCTGAACTGCGGCATCATCTGGGCGTGATGCAACACTGGGCCGGCTACAAGATGTGGGAAA
This sequence comes from Pseudomonadota bacterium, assembly GCA_043756885.1. Taxonomy (GTDB): domain Bacteria; phylum Pseudomonadota; class Gammaproteobacteria; genus JADJYF01. The sequence continues at coordinate 945 of JAYUQF010000213.1, read as the reverse complement.
TAGGTTACGAATAAGCCGTAGTGGGCCGGCCGGTACTCTTTAACGCCCTTGTGATAGGCATCGGCCAGAAATGCCAATTGAGTAAAGGTAAAGAAGGAAATTTCGATCGGCAGTGTGATGGGGTCGATTGCCTAGGCGCTGCCCAATGCGCCATTGACGGTGGCAACTAAAAAATTGGCATATTTGAAATACGATAACAACCCCAGGTTAAACACCACGCCCACCACCAGCAGCGTGCACGCACGCGCCCGTTGATCGGTTGGGCAGCGGCCGATCGCCCCGCCGATGACATAGTTAGTCGCAATCGACGCGAGCAATAACCCCGTGAATTGTGGCATCCAGTAGCCGTAGAAAAACAACGAAGCGAGGAACAACCAGGTGGCTGCCGCACTTGGCCAGCGGCGCCCAAGCAGAAAAAAGCCGGCGAATACCAGCGGCAGAAATCCAAGGGCAAAAGCAAGGGTCGTGAACAGCATGAAAGGTTTGCGGGAAAGGGTCGCTCCACGTGCAGCTCGGTGCACCGAGCGTTGCGAAAAATGGCGGCATCACATCGCTGCAACTTGAACTTGCGCCACCCACGTGGCGCACGCTACGTTGCCGCCGTCAGCGGCGCCGCATCATGACGTAGGCGATAGCGCAAATACAACCGCGTCACGGGCCCGGGAGGTGGTTAGAATCCTGACACCGCCCGTCAGTCAGGAACTCATCAATGGACATTACTTCCCATTTTGCTCGCAGCCCGCGTCATACCACACACTACCTGGCCGCCGGTCCCGAGGACGGGCCACTTATCATCTTCGTGCACGGCTGGCCCGAGCTATCGCGCAGCTGGCGCCATCAACTGCCGGTATTTGGCGGACTGGGCTACCGCGCCATTGCGCCCGATATGCGCGGTTACGGCCTGTCATCAAACTACAGCCGCCACGAGGACTACGCACAAGAGCA
>JAYUQF010000212.1:0-4503 GCA_043756885.1 Pseudomonadota bacterium | reverse complement strand
AGTTTTATGCTGAGCGCGGCGAGCTCATAACCGCCGAGGCCTTGGCTCGCGCCGAATGGCGCCAACGCCCCGACATCTTCGGCGCTGCGCAGCTGGCCTGGGTATTGCTGCGCGCAGGTAAGGCGCGTGAAGCACACGCTTACGCCGTCTACGCAGTGCGCCTGGGCACACCGGATCCCTTACTGCAATGGCGCGCCGGTGCGGTATTGGCCGCCAATGGTGAAGCGCGCGGCAAAACCTTGATGGCGACGGCCGTGGCGCGTGATGCACATCTAGCTGACGGCGCAGCCACGCTCGCGCTGCGGCCCTGAACGATGTTTGCCCGCGTGTTCGTTTTGCTGCTGCTCGGCCTGTTGTGGGTCGCGCTTGCCGGTGCCCATCCGCTGGGCAATAACACCGTCAATCGCGCCGCCGCGATCAGCGTCAGTGGCACCGAGGTGAATATCGCCTACCGCCTCGATCTGGCGGAGATCCCCACCCTGCTGGTTATTCAAGAAGCCGATGTTGATGGCGACGGCACGGTCTTGGCGACGGAATGGTCGGCTTATGCCGAGCACTGGGCGGGTGAACTTTTACCAGCCCTGCAGTTGCACAGTGAGGCCGGGCCATTAGCGTTGCACACCCAGCGGGCGCGCTGGTTATTAATGGACGGTGCGGCTGGTTTGTCGCAGTTGCGTCTCGAAGCGGATTATCGCGCTGACGCACCACCCGCGGCGCGCGCAAGCTTGCGCTACGTCGACACCTCGCGTCCCACGCAAGCCGGCTGGCGCGAGGTTTGGGTAAATGCCAACCATGGCGCGCAGATCTTGAGCAGCCAGGCGGCGCGCCACGATCGCAGTGCCGGGTTAACACGCTTTCCGCCTGGGGGGGCGCCGTTGTTGAACGAGACCGAGGCCCAATTCACAGTCGAATTCAGTCCGCCGATGCGTGCTGTATCGGCGTCGCAGCCAACCGTGCCGGCCGTGTCAGCCGCCACCACAAGCCGCGCGCCGACGCACTTCGCGATGTTTTTCCTCGGAGTGCACCACATTGCCACCGGCTGGGATCATCTGGTGTTTCTGCTCGGGCTTGTGCTGTTATCGCGCTCATTGCGTGACCTGCTGGTGATAGTCACGGCCTTCACAATTTCCCATAGCTTGACCTTGGCGCTGGCCGCTGGTGGTCTGGTCACGCCACCCGGTGCGCTAGTGGAGCCGGCCATCGCACTCACCATTGCCTACGTCGGCTTGAGCAATCTGTATTTCCGCGGCCGGGGCCGCGGTCATGGGTTGCCCTTGGCCTTCGGTTTTGGCTTGGTGCATGGCTTTGGTTTTGCCGGCGCGCTGGCCGAGACCCTCGGCGCCCAGGGTGGTCAGGGTTATGGCTGGTTGTGGGGATTAGCGGCCTTCAACCTCGGCATCGAAAGTTTTCAGGTATTACTGCTGTGTGCGGTGGTGCCGGCGGCGCGCTGGGCTTCACGCGGGTCCTGGGCACCGTTCGCACGGCGCAGCGCAGCCCACGGCGTGTTGTGGGCCGGACTGGGTTGGTTCGCGTGGCGGGTCAGCGGGATCTAGGCGGCCGCGCAAAACGGCTTATTTTCGTGCATGGGCCACAGATTGAGGGCTTGCACACTTGCCGGGCTAAAGAGATTTGGGCGACAGTCGCGTCACAGGGATGCCCACTGGCCCCCACACGAGCCTGACCCGTCTGAGATAGACAAGTCGGGCAACAGATTCGGACCGAATCCATCCAAAACCCGCCAGGAGTTCTATCCAATGAAATTTCAGACCTTACTTTGCGCGACGGTCCTCGCCGTGCCGATGGCGGCCAGCGCCGCGACTATCAACTTTAATACCGACGGCGTCGGCGCACCCTTTGTCGGGCTCGGCGATTCTTTTGCCGCCGCTGAATACGCGGGCGTAGTCATCAATGACAGTGACCCAGCGGTCGGTTCGAGCTTCGTTAACTTGATCAATCCGGCCAACGTCGGCACCAGCATTTCCGGCTACTACATGAACATCGGCGCGTTTGCCGGCCGTGCGACTTTTGCTGATTTTAAGTTCACAACCTCGGTATCTTCGGTCAGCTTTGATTTTGCCGATGCGACGGGGCTGCTGAGCGTGCTGGTGTTCGATGACAGCAACAACATCATTTCTTCGTCGATTACGCTGGGCACCAATAACTTCATCAATCAGGCGGGCTTCAACATCAACGCTGGCAGTTTTGCCGTGTCAGGTGTGGGTAATATTTCGCGCATCGTGCTGGTGCCAAATTCCAACGAGGCTTTGATCGTCGACAACCTCTCGTTCACACCCGTGCCGGTACCGGCAGCCTTACCGCTGCTCGGTGGCGGCCTGCTGACCCTGCTGGCGGGCATGCGCCGCCGTAAGCTCGCAGCTTAAGCGTTAACCCCGTGCCGCGACGACGATGTCGTCGCGGCACGGTGCTCCCGGTCCAGACGCTCCGCATCCTCCGTTTGCCCCATCTCTCGCGACGACTCTTTAAGCCGGACAGGCTGCTAGAATCCTCTCGCGCGCCACTGACAACTATCAGCCTGACCCGGTCAGCCGTCGTCGTTGTGGGCACTATCTAAAACGAAGGAGGCAAAGCCATGACTGTCAAACTCTACGCCATGACCTGCGGCTATCTGACCATGCCGCTGCCGATGTTGATCGAAGGCGGCGAAGGCACGCTCAAGATCCCGATCCCGGCTTATCTGATCGAACACAAAAATGGCGTAGCCCTGTTTGATTCCGGCATGTCGATGCTGGTGCAGCGTGACAAACACAAGGCACTGGGGCCACTGGAGCCTTACTTCCAGGTGCATTTTGAGCCCGGTGAAGACGTGGCCGCACGCCTGGCCAGCATTGGCCGCAATCCCGAGCGCATGGATTTTGTGATCAACTCCCATCTGCATTTTGATCACGCCGGTGGCAACGAATTGATCCCCAATGCACGGGTCATCGTGCAGAAGAAAGAATGGGAAGCAGGTCATCTGCCGGAGCTGATCCAGGCTAATTATTACGACCCGCGGGATTACGACCACGGCCACGACATGGTTATCGTCGACGGGGAACACGATGTGTTCGGCGATGGATCAGTGCGCTGCATTCCGACCCATGGCCATACCCCAGGTCATCAGTCCCTGCACCTGCATACGGAATCCGGCGAAGTTGTATTGTGCGGCGACGCCTGTTACCTGCGCCGCACGCTCGATGAAATGCGCTTGCCGGGTATCGTGTCCGACAAAGATGCGATGCTGAAATCTCTGCAGAAACTGCAAGAGTTGCAAAAGCGCGGCGCCAAGATTATGTACGGCCACGATCCGGAATTCTGGCAGACCGTGCCCCAGGCACCCGCTCAAGCAGCCTGAAGCAAAAAAATAATCAACGACGGGCCGTCATAGCGCACGCGGCCCGCACACCAACACCAAGAGGGAATGATCAACATGAAACAACTGAATTTTGGCAATGTCTCCATCGATCGCGTGCAGGACTGGTATGGCCCGCTGCTGCCGCTGAACGTTTTTTATCCGACTTTCGACCAGGGCATTCTCGACTCACAACGCAACTGGCTCGAGCCGCACTTCCTATCGAGCAAGGGCGCGCCCAACGAAGAGATGCTGCATCTGTCTTTGCATACCTTCGTGGTGCGCTCGGGCAAGAACCTCATCCTGGTCGACACCTGCGTGGGCAATCACAAAAAGCGCAGTGCGGTGCCCGACTGGGTGGATTACAGCTCCGACTATATCGCCAAGCTGGCCGCGGTCGGCGTTAAGCCCGAGCAGGTCACCCACGTCATGTGCACGCACCTGCATTTTGATCACGTTGGCTGGAACACCAAGCTTGAGAATGGCAAATGGGTGCCGACCTTTCCCAATGCACGTTACGTGTTTGACCGCACCGAGTTTGAAGGCTGGTCCAACCAGCAGGACAACCACGGCCTCGACGGTTCGTATGCCGACAGTGTGCTGCCGGTTTATGAAGCTGGCCGTGCCGACTTGGTTGCCAGCGATTTTGCACTCGATGACAGCGTGTGGCTGGAGCCGAGTCGCGGCCATTCGCCCGGCCATGTCTGCATCAACATCAAGGGCCAGAAAGGCCATGCACTGCTGACCGGCGATTCTTTCCATCACCCCATCCAGGTCGCTTATCCCGAGTGGCACAGCGCCTTCTGCATGGATCTCGCAATGTCGACCGCTGCGCGCCGCAAGATCATCGAAAAGCTGTGTGACAAGGACATCTGGATGCTGGCCGCGCACTTCAATACGCCGACGGCGGCGCATATCGTGAGCAATGGAGATCGCTGCAAGCTGAAGGTTTAACGCCGACACTGCGCGTCACGAAGACAAAACCGTAGGTGCGAATGAAGTCGCACCTACAACGCGGGTATGTAGCGGTTCATACCGGCGTCGCCAGCAAGGTTGGTATGCGCGAGGTGTCATAAACACACACGCGCTCCTTGAAGCGCAAACCACTGTCGCTGTGCACCAGGTAGTCGTAATAACTGCCGGCCTGGTAGATC